>CAIXCO010000044.1 GCA_903917955.1 uncultured Chlorobiaceae bacterium
CATCGCCTATCCCCGTCAGGAGTTCCGGTACGGCCGAGAGGGTGGTTTCGGCAAGAGCGGCAATCCGGTCAATCAGGCCGAACTCCCCAATTTCCGACATAGCTTTACAGGATGACATAATTTTACGTAAATTAAGTTTAGCTTAGGGTTATGGCAGTGCGTGCCCTGTCTTATTGCCGCGCAGCAAGGGTTTCATTTCTCAATAACAGAAAGACAATATCCTCTTTTTATGGGTTTTTTTGACAATTTCAAAATATCAAGGCTGAAGGAAGGGCTCGAAAAAACCCGCGATACACTTCGCGAAAAGCTTGCCGTCATTACCAAAGGGAAAACGGAGATCGACGAAGAGTTCCTTGAAGAGCTCGAAACAATTCTTGTGGCCGCCGATGTGGGTGTAGAGACGACGCTCGGGATTGTTGACGCAATCACCGAACGGGCAAAAAAGGAGACCTACCGTTCAGAAGAGGAGCTGAACCGAATGCTGATGGAGGAGATTCAGCTCATGCTTGAGGTAACCGGAGAGGAGCACCCGCTCGATTTTGAGGCGCCTCTTCCAGCAAAGCCCTATGTTATTTTGATTGTAGGGGTCAATGGTGCAGGTAAGACCACCAGTGTTGCCAAACTGGCCCATAATTACGATAAAGCGGGTAAAAAAGTGATTATTGCGGCAGCCGACACTTTCAGGGCAGCAGCCTATGAACAGCTTCAGATATGGGCTGACAGGGCGGGGGTTCCCATGATTGGTCAAGCACAGGGCTCCGATCCAGCCTCGGTTGTCTACGATGCGGTCAGTGCAGCGGTTGCCAGAAATGCCGATGTTGTGCTGGTTGATACCGCAGGACGGCTGCATAACAAGAGCCACCTGATGGAAGAGCTTGCCAAAATCATGCGCGTGGCCAAAAAGAGGATTCCTGAAGCGCCGCATGAGGTGCTGTTGGTGCTTGATGGTACCACGGGGCAGAATGCCGTGCAGCAGGCAAGGGAGTTTACGAAGTTTGTTCAGGTTACCGGCCTTGTGGTGACCAAACTTGATGGCACCTCCAAAGGGGGCATTGTGCTCTCCATTTCACGTGAACTGAAGCTGCCGGTTAAATATATTGGTGTCGGGGAGAAAATCGATGACCTTCAGCTCTTCGACCGGGCGGAGTTTGTTCAAGCGCTTCTGGGACGGGAGCAGAAGTCTTGAAAGAATATCGCATGCGTGAACATCGTAAAAATTGACCAAAAAGGCGGTTGTCTATGAAAATAGAGGTAATCAGTGCCACCAGACACTCCGAAGCAGATTTCTGGAATACATCAGCCCTTGGAATTTCATTGAAAAGGCTCGCGCCGGGCAATACCATCCTTCCACGCATCACCTTCAATAATCAGGAGGGATTGCCGAAGGTCTACAACAATGGCATTGCAGCGGCAGAAAAAGAGAGCACTCTTGTTTTTGTTCACGACGATGTCTGGATTGATGATTATTTTTTGTCTCAGCGTGTAGCCGAAGGGCTGCACCACTATCAACTACTTGGTGTAGCAGGCAATCGCCGAAGAGTGAGTCAACAGCCCGCATGGGCATTTATCAACAAAAGTTTTACCTGGGATGATAAAGCCAACTTGACCGGAGCGGTTGCTCACGGAAAGCACCCCTTTGGACCGATCTCCTTTTTTGGAGCAGTTCCGAACGAATGCGAGCTCCTTGATGGCGTTTTTCTTGCCGCAAAAAAGTCTGTACTCGTTGGCGCAAACTGTTTTTTTGATCCTCGATTTACTTTTCATTGCTACGATATGGACTTTTGTCGAACAGCCAGACAAAATAATGTAACACTTGGTACCTGGCCAATATGCCTGACACACCAGAGTGGTGGCGCATTCGGTTCAGAACAATGGAAGAAAAGCTATGGTACCTATATCGAAAAATGGGGCGAATGAATTTTCAGAACAACAGTATCACAGGAACTCGCGTGCCCTTTAGTTCCAAAAATGGTAAACTGATGACCGAACGTTGTTTTTTGTTGTTTTTGATGCAATATTAGCCATCATCCCCGATGGGCAGAGAGAGCCCGCAGGGGAGAATTGAAAAAGAGGCTCAAAGGGTTTGTTTTTTGTTGAATGAAAGAGGCTGAAAAACTTCATGCTATCAGGCGGCGGGAGATGGTTGAAACGCTGAAGCGTTACGGTATAACCAATCGTCGGGTGCTTGATGCTTTTCTTGAGGTTCCTCGCCATCTCTTTTTTGAGAGTGAAGTGAGGGATTGCGCCTATAACGATGGTGCTTATCCCATAGGGTTTGGTCAAACCATCTCCCAGCCCTATACGGTTGCTTGTATGACAACTCTGCTCGTTGAGCGTTGCCCATCGGGAAGGGTGCTCGAAATAGGCACAGGATC
>CAIXCO010000045.1 GCA_903917955.1 uncultured Chlorobiaceae bacterium
CGGCGCTTTTATTCAAATTAATTTAGATATTATTCGTAAAAAAAGAGTTCGTTTTCTTATGATTAAAAAAAACGCTTGTAATTACTTTTTTTTAAGGCATATAGCGCTATTCCACCAACCTAATCCGTTACCAGTGCCAAATTTTAAACACCAATGGATTCAAAGGGTTCAGGTCAAAACGGGAATTGCTGCTCTTTACTTGCAATACAAAGCCACTTCAGACCCTTTTCTTCTTTGGATTCCATGCAACACCGTAAATATGACGAAGTAACGGACTATCAATTTCCATCTTCATCTCGATATTTCCTGCATAGGATTCAATTTGAATGATTGCACGCTTTATTTCACTTTCAACTTCATAATCGACATTTGAGGAATGGCTCCCCACAAAGGGCACAATGTCATGTTTTCCCAACCCATAACTACGCGGAAACCGGAACACAACCAACAACTTCTTGGTTCTTTGTATAGAAATAAAAACATCATAGCACCTAAAATCTCCTGCTTCCAAATGCAAAGGTGAGCTATGCTCTATATCCTCATCCCAAACCGGATTCAAAAATGGAGAGCTGACAATTGTAGAATACTCGATATAATCACCTTCTACAGGGCTTGGTTCAATTTTTATTAATACCTCTACACATTCTGGAGTCTGCTTTTCAATAGTATATCTAATATCCAAATCTTTTGACGCAGACTCTACCTTCAGTTCCCAAAAAATGGGCTCTGCATTTTCTGCTAATTTGCTTAGCACTAATGACCAAGCAGTTGTTTTGATTGATCGCTTGTAAGGCTTGAGAAATATCAGCTTTCTTGTAGAAGAATAAACCCAGTAGTAACTGCCATCACGTTCTTTCATCTCAACAAGGCATTTTTGAGATTCCACATAAAACTCATTGGTATCCTGACCAATCATCAAATCACTCGGTGACAAAACATACAGCTTAAGGCCATGAATTGATTTTACCACTTTCTCAATGACAGCAGAATCTGCAAGATTATTCCGGTCAAACTGAAGGTAAGTTCCAAAATTGTTTTTGAACCCCGCAAAATGAACGCCCTCCTCAAAAAAACATCAAGACAGGAATATCCTTGCCCACAGCAAAAGAGAGTTCATCATGGACGGCATCGGGCATCAAATACTTTCCATCTCGCATCTCCGTTCTTCTGGTGCAGATGGCAAGGAGTGCCTGGGAATCGGCAATCATCTGTTTGGCTTTTTCTGGCGGTGTCTGCGCAAATGCTCCTGAAACATTGCTTCCCCTGATGTCCAAAGCATTACATATTGCATAGAAAAACTCATTGAGCTTCTTGTCCTCTTCAGCAAAAGAGCAAGAGAAAAAAACATCAACATTTGCCGAGTTCATAGATTTTCTCCTTTATTGATTTCCAGCTCAACTGATTTCTATTAAATCTGTTATACCCTGATACTGAAAAAAAACGGCACATGACCATTTGCTGGAAGATAATAAATACTCAACTATTATGCGTCTCAGGCAATGAGTTTAACCTTTAACGAAAGTTCAAGAAGCTGCTGGTGACCCCTCACACGGAGTAGGCAACATCAGATTCATGCACCACCGGATAGCTATCCATCCATGACAACTCTTTTCCAATCACCAACTCCTCCATTGTGGCATTATGGGTGTTGGTCATGGCAATAAGCCGCATCTGAAAACCTCGACTTCTTGCCATTTGTTTCACCTCATCCGAATTGTCATAGGTCATCAGAAAATCACCGGCAAGTGATGCACAAAGATCAAACAGTCGCTCATGGTCTATCTCTGAATATCGGTAGAGCCTCTTGCCTGCTTTTTTCCCTCCGGCGGTATAGGGAGGGTCGATAAAGAAGACAACATCTTCCCGATCTGCATATTCCCCAATAACATTCAGCCCGTCTGCCTGACGAAAATCAAGTCGCCCTGCATAGTGCTGTATGGCTGAAAATCGTCTGGCAAGTGTTTGCGGATACCATCGTGAGCAGATTCCTTTGCCGTTTTCACCATGCTTGAGCAATCCAGAACCACCGGCAATAATTCCGCCATGAGAGGTTCTGTTTTTCAGAATGGTATGAAATGCGCGCTCTTTGAGGTCAACATTACTATTCGATAGTTCCAGCATGAGACTCTCTCTGGTAAGATCAAAAGCCATAATTCTTGCGGCAAGCCATTCAGCATTGCCCTCCACAACAGCCTGCCATACCGCAGCAATCTCTTCATCAAGCTCAACCATCACCACATTCTGCACAAGGTTTTCAAACAATGCGGTAAGGGTGATGATTCCCCCGCCGGCAAACGGCTCAACAAGGAGCGCAGGCTTTGTCAACCGGCAAGCCAGCCAGTTTCTGAAAGTTGGAACAAACCATGTCTTTCCTCCGGGATATCGAAAGGGGCTCCGTTGCGGAATGGAAGAGACATTCACCGGCTTTTGCAGGCACACCGCTTCGTCATTCATGTGAGGAAACAAATATTGCTGTCTCGAAACAGTCATCTTAAAATGGTTTGTCCAAACTCTTGTTGGTGGGAGCTGTTTCAAGTTGCTCATCAAGCTTTTCCTGAAGCAAGCGCATAAAATCAGTAACATTGCCAGGAGAAGCTGTGGTGATAGAGAGCAGTGCCGATTGAAACTCCGTATAGACCACGTCAACCTTTCTGAACTGATATCGTTCTTGACCTCCATCAACAACAGGTTCAAGATCATAAATAAACCAGGCAATATCAGCTTCGCTCTTTTTTACCGGTTTTAAAAGAGGAAGTGTCTCAAAAAAACTTTTATTGATTGCCACCGCTGTTTTCTTCTGCCACGAATGCAAAATTCCCCCTTTAAACAAAAGTTGCGGTGCGAGCCGTTTCCTTGATGAGGAGAGAAAATCAGGACGAGGATAGTTCGGTTGCGAACTCCAGTCCATCAATGCGTGAGCATTCGGATCTTTCATGTAATGCTCAAAA
This sequence comes from uncultured Chlorobiaceae bacterium, assembly GCA_903917955.1. Classification (GTDB taxonomy): domain Bacteria; phylum Bacteroidota; class Chlorobiia; order Chlorobiales; family Chlorobiaceae; genus Chlorobium. Next base: position 2,949 of record CAIXCO010000045.1, read on the forward strand.
GGCTCTCGCACATTGCCTGAGATGTAGACCGCCTGAACCTCCAGTGCCCCGAAGTCAATCACTCTGCCTTGCTTGTCATAAGCTACAAGCACCACATCAATATTTCCTGCCGATTTACCAAAGGCATCATTCAGACGAACCTCTGTCAAGGAGCTCCAGAGAGTGCCCTCTTCAAAAAAGAAAGAGGCCGCATCATCGGTAATAAGCCAATCTTCACGAAAACGGACCGGGCAAGTGATAACTGGCACGTTGTGCTGCAAAATAGAGCACACCCCGAGAGGATTTTTTGCCTTGTCTTTGGTACAGTTTGGAACTTTATTATTGAACGGGCAAAGCCGGTTTGCCCGGTATCGTTGAGCTTTTGGAGAGTGGTCGGTTACAGAAAAACCAAAAACCTCGGCTAAGGGGTGCGAACGTATTTTCATGCAGTCGTGCTGTTTTTTCTTTCCCCAAAAAGAGTACCCGGACTCCTCATTATAACATTTTTATCACACGGTTACGTCTCTACCTTATTCTCACTGCCACATCCCCTTTTTCGGAAAGTTCAGAAGGTCAAAAAGAAACCTGAACAAATTGCCGAAAAAGCGGAGCCCGATGGTAAACCACTGTTCGATATGCAGAAATGGTTCATGCATATTGCCTCCGGTAAAATGGAGCCAGGCGGCATAGAGCACCAAAAAGGCGGCGACAACAAGAAAAAGACGCATTACCCTTTTTAAAAACGAGAAGAGAATTATGAGTGACACAACGACCGCAATAAAAAAAAGTACCGGGTTGCTTGCAAGATAATTCACCGCTTTTTCCATAGTTACATCCTGATCGATTATAAATATTCCTGCACGATAGCAGCAATGGTGTGGGACGGAGAGCGGCCTGCAAGCTTTGAGCGTGCAGCAAGCAGCTCCCGGCGCATTATACCAGCCCTGTCGGGGTCGTCAAGAATCATTCGAGCGGCCTGGTATATCTTCTCGCCGCTCGCCTCATGCTGGAGAAGTTCCGGCACCACTCTCTCGTCACTTTCAAGCCCTTTGGCCACAATATTGGCCAGTGAAATACTCTTCAGCTTTACCAATTGACGGCCTATCAGGTAATTCAGCATCCCTGTTTTGTACACAACCACCATAGGCAGACCGAAGCAGAGCGATTCAAGTGTTGCTGTGCCGGAGGTCACCAATGCAACATCGCTGTACTGCATCACCTCATAAGCCGAACAATTGATCACGGCAAGATCACGATAGTGTGACAACTCCCCATAAACCTCTTCGTTGAGATGCTCAGTGCGGCCTAAAAGAAAAATCACCTCGTAATGCTGGTTCAGCAGATGGGCCGCTTTCAGCAGTTCCGGAAAAATATGAGCAATCTCCGCCCTGCGACTTCCCGGAAGAAGACCGACAAAGCGAGTTTGGGGCGAAAGAGTGTGGCTTTTGAAAAAAAGCTCCATTGACGGAAAGGAGAGCTTAGCCAGTTGCTCAATAACGGGATGACCAACAAACTCCGCCGTGATGCCATGACGCTGAAAAAATTCAACCTCAAAATTGAAAATAACAAGTAACCGGTCAACATCACGCCGGATAGCCTTGACCCTCCCCTCTTTCCATGCCCAGACCTGGGGGGAGATATAGTAGATCACCGGAATACCAAGGTCATGAAAAAAACGGGCCATCAGCAAGTTCATGCCGGGATAATCAACAAGAAGAGCTGCATCAGGTTTTTCACGACGTACCGCACGCTTGAGCTCACGAATAACCCGACGAAGAAATCCTGCATGTTTGAGCACATCCACAAAACCCATAATGCTCATCTGTGCCGTATCATAGAGCAACTCAGCTCCAAGAGCGCGAAGTTTCGGACCACCAATACCAAAAACCCCGAGTTCAGGCGTTGCTTTCAGCAGTTCAGCGACAACTCCGGCAGCATGCATCTCTCCCGAAGGCTCACCGGCTAAAACAAAAAGCTTTTTTGGCATCAAAAAAGAGGGATAATTGGATGAACGACCGAGAATCCGTACATTGAATATTATTTATTTATTATACATCACCATTGCACGGGATTTCCAGATTTCAATTATATCAAAATCAATAAAGAATGCAAGTTAAATTCGGTACTGACGGATGGCGCGCTATTATAGCAAAAGAGTATACGTTTGACAACCTGAAACTTGCCGCACTGGCCTCCGCTCGCTACTTTCTTACCCATCCCAATAAAGCAAAAGGTGTCTGCATCGGCTACGATACCCGCTTCATGTCGAAAGAGTTTGCGGAATATACCGCCGAAGTCTTCTCGTCACAGGGACTCAAGGTCTTCCTCTCAGACAGCTTTGCCTCAACACCCGCAGTCTCTCTCTATACAAAAGCAAAGCAGCTTGCCGGTGGTATTGTCATCACCGCATCCCACAATCCAGCTATCTATAACGGATTCAAAGTCAAGGCCTCTTATGGCGGCCCGGCACATCCGGAAGTGATTGCAGAAATCGAGAGCTATCTTGGTGAAGTCAATCCGCAAGCCCTGATTGTGGCCGACAAGAAACTGATTGAGCTGGTCGACATGAAGGGATTTTATCTCAACTACCTGAAAAGCAGCATCAATCTGCCCCTCATCCGGGAGTCGAGAATAAAAATTGCACACAATGCCATGTACGGCGCCGGGCAGGATCTTCTTACCAGCCTCTTTGACGAGTCAATGCTGAGTTGCTATCACTGCAGCATTAACCCTGGTTTTGGTGGCATCAATCCTGAACCGATGCCGCAGTATATCGGCGAGTTTATCGAATTTTTCAAAGAGGTTAATCCCGATGTAGCCATCATCAACGACGGAGATGCCGACAGAATCGGCATGCTTGATGAAAACGGCGTTTTTGTGGATTCCCACAAGCTTTTCGCCATTATTCTGAAAGATCTGGTCGAAGAAAAGCACCAGAGAGGCGAAGTTGCAAAAACATTTGCGCTGACCGATATCATCGACAAAATATGCCAGAAGCATCATCTCATCATGCATGAGCTTCAGGTTGGCTTCAAGTATGTAAGCAAACTCATGACCACCAACGATATTCTTATGGGTGGTGAAGAGTCGGGCGGCATAGGGATTCCTGCCTTTCTGCCGGAACGGGACGGCGTCTATACCGGTCTGCTCATTCTTGAGATGATGACGCGACGAGAAAAAACCCTGTCGGAACTGGTTCAGGAACTCTATGACGAGTATGGCTTTTTCTGTTACAACCGCCATGACCTGCATGTCAGTGAAGCAAAAAAACAGGCCATTATTGATCGCGCCTCAAAAGGAGATCTTACTGCTGTCGCAGGATACAACGTGTTGAAGTTCAGCAATCTTGACGGCTACAAATATCACTTTGAAGGTGGATGGATGCTTATCCGCCCATCTGGCACGGAGCCGGTGCTGCGCCTTTATTGTGAAGCCGACTCGCAGGAGAAGGTTGACAAGGTACTTGCTTTTGCCGCAAAACTTGCCTGAGCAAAACTGCGTATCGGTACCCCTTGGTGGTTGCCGATACGCAGTTGCTCTTTATCTCCCATATCTTTTTTCCTCTCTGCATCACACCTATTCATATTCAAAAGTATGGTTGCGCATTGACTCATGCTGCCTGACGTTACCGGTTTTGAGCACCCTGTTTTGCATTATTCTGCTTCCCTGCCGCAAGAATGTAAACTCCCCGACGTCAAACAGGGAAGGAGCTTGACCAAAAAGAGTACCATCATACACACAGGGTTATGGCAATCATGGGAAATGCAGAAGTGGCAACAATTGCCGGCAAGGCAGAAAAAAATGCGTTGCATGAGACCATTATGAAATCACAAGAGGAGCAGTTCCGAAAACTTGTCAGCGAATACCAGGAGATGGTCATCAATACCTGCTACCGCTTCGTCTTTAACCGTGAAGATGCCGAAGATCTTGCCCAGGAGGTCTTTATTGAAGTCTACCGCTCTCTTGAGCAGTTCAGGGCAGAATCGAAACTTTCTACCTGGATATACCGGATTGCCATCACAAAATCGCTTGACCACTTGCGCCGAATGAAGCGAATCAAGCGCTTCGGTTCACTGAAACGCATCATCGGCGTCAATGACCCCACTTCGGAGATTGCTGCCCCTCCGGGCGACACTCCCCAGAAGACGCTGGAGGAAAACGAACGAGCACGCATCCTGCGGAGCGCCCTCGATGCACTGCCCGAGAACCAGCACGCAGCGTTTCTTCTCAGCAAGCAGGATGGCTACAGCAACCAGGAAATTGCCGACATCCTTAAAACCTCGGTATCGGCTGTCGAGTCACTTGTGCACAGGGCAAAAAAAAATCTTCACGACAGGCTCTATGCTTACTATAAAAAAGAGTGATGCTTACTAAAAACCGCAAGATTTCAAAAGAGAGAACGTCAGAATTATTGAAACAGGAGCCAATGATGAAACCATTCAACGAAAACATAGAGGCTGAAATCACCAAAACCATGAAACTTCTTGATGAGGTGAAACCGCTTGAGGTTCATCATCTTTTCAGAGTCAGGGTAATGCAGAAGGTGAACGCCACGTTCTACCAGAAATCGGGGGGAAGGGCAAAATCGCACGGTCGTATGGCAGATTTCAGGTTTGCCTTTATGGCTCTGCTCTTTATCGTCAACATTAGCTCAGCACTGCTCTCACTCCAGAACAGCCAGAGGCCATTAACAACAGAAATCAGTGAAATTTCAGACACTTCTGGTGATGACTATTCTGCCCAGGAGTTTGCCTACTATGAGCAGACCGGAAGCGACCCTGCAGCAACCGGCGAAAATGGGGGTGGAACACGCTGAGCTGAAGAGTACCAAATTTTTACCGGAAAATGAGACGTTTTACTATATGATGATGAACAGCTACCATAACAATAAAAAAGATAATCATGAAAAAGACAATGATGCTGATAGTGACAGCTGTTCTGCTTGGGTTCGGTACGGCAGCGGCGGCAACTGATGATATGCCAATGGGAAGAATGCCGAACTGCGGAATGCCGGGAATGCTGCAACAATCTGAATTGAGCGACAGCCAACGTGTACAGATATACAAAGTGCAGCGGGAGCAATGGACGCTTACAGCAACAGAGCATAGGGAACTCATGCGGCTTAACCGCGAACTGCGAATTGAGTCGCTGAAAGCCAGTCCCGACAAACATAAAATAGAGCAGCTTGCAAAAAAAATTGGACACCACCACGCAACAATGGCCCTGCTCAAAAGCAGCCATCTGTCGAAAGCAGCCTTGATACTGAATCCAGAACAGCGGAAAAACAGCGAAGAGAGCCTTGACTGCCCACCAATGGGTGGCGGTTATGGAATGCGGGGTGGTTGCGGAGCTGGAATGCAGAGAGGTTGCGGCATGAGGTAGCAAGAATGCGGAATCAGCCTGTGACACCCTTTTTTATCCCCCCGACGTTGCAGCAGAACCACGCAAGCGTCGGGGCAAACTGATATGGAGAGACAATGGACTTTATGACCTCAAAACGGTTTATTACAACAGCACTGGTTTTTTTGGTTGTGCTCAACATAACGCTGCTCGGCATGCTCTGGTGGCAGAATACGAACCGGCCATTTCAGGGTTCCCCCGTCTCAGTACGTGAATTCAATCGGCATCACTCCTTTACGACACAACTGGGCCTTACTGAGGCACAAGCCTTGAGTTTTCGGAACCTGAGGCAGGAACATTTCCGTAAAGTCGCACCTGAAATGGAGGTAATTGCCCAATTGAAAAAGCAATTGCTTAATGAATCACTCAGTGGCAAACCTGATGCAAAAAAAATCGCGATACTTGCGGAAAGCATTGGCAAAAACCAGGCTGCGATAGAGAGGGAACTTGCGCTTCATTTTAATGCTCTGGGGAAAGTTTGCACACCTGAACAGCGCAATACACTGAAAAAAGTGCTTGAACGTCTTGCTGCACGAAGATTTTTCGGCAGAAACGAACGATGGGAAAACAGCCCGTCACCCGGCAGAAATGATTGCACTACACTGCCGCCATCCGGAGAACCACGTTAAGCGGCAGTTGCTCTCCATGAATCCGTGTGTGTGAGTATGCGGCGCAGCCAAAAACAGCAAAAGCTGCGCACACATACCTGGACGATCAATTATTTCTGCATGAATTTATTGCGAACTTTAGCAACAACACTCAGCGTCTCCTCACGAAACAGCCCCATTGAAAGGAGAAGATAGCCCCCGAGAAACAGCAATTTGAGTGCACTGTTGACCATCGGGGAGGAGAGTATCGGGGCAAAAAGAACCTGGAACCATGCTAAGACAATACCCACCAACAACAGCAAAACAAGTTTTATCCAGTCATAGCTGACAGGAAAAACTTTCAGCGAGTACCACGCCATAACAAGACACATAACAACCGTACCGGCAACGATGGCATAAGCGGCACCATCCATGCCGCTCCGGGGGATAAGCCACCAGCAAGAGAGGGCGGTAACTGCTGCGCCGGCAAAGGTGACGACGGGTAGATAGCGGGTATTGCCGGTAAGAAGAAGCCCTGCGGAGAGATTGGTAGAGACCATGTCGAACACATAACTCAAAAAAATCCACGGTAGAATGGAAAGCCCGATCCAGTAGCGGGGAGGAAGCAGGTAAAAACTTCCACCAAAGTGATAACGGACAAGATCGGGCACAAAAAAGGTTGCAGCAAGCGCCAGAAACATCGTAAAGAGGGTTGAAATGCTCAGCACGTGACGGAATAATCTTTTCGCATCAGGATCTTTGGCATGCTGAAGAAAAAAGGGCTGCCACGCAAAACGGAAGACCTGGATAAAAAGCTGCAATACAACGCCGAATGCCGCAATCCGGCCATAAATACCGACAACATCAGAGGGCTGATAACCCCTGCCATAGATCCGCTCAATCTCTAAGGGGGAGATGCGAATCAAAATGTTTCGGTCAATCAGGTGAATCAACAGCCCGGCAATGCCGGTCGGCACATAGGGCAACCCTATACGAAGCATTGAACGTAACTGGGTGGCTGAAAAAAAAGGGATGAACTGACGGAAAACAGGGATCACCAGCAGCAGACTGACAAGAGAACCAAAAGCCTCAGCAATAAAAACACCCGACAATCCGGCATTGAGATAGAGAATAAGAACAAGCGCGCTTGCAACAACCGCGATCACTCCAACGACTCTGGCTATGGCAAACTGCAACGCTTTTCGCTTCAATCGAAGTTCGGCAAATGGAATGACCAGCAGGGTATCAATCCATAAAATGAGTGCCGCATACCTTACAAAAAGAAAATCTCCCTCTGAGAGCCCTATGAGTTGGGCAATGAGCGGGGCAAAAAGAACAATCGAGAGGGCAAAAAGCGTTGAGGTGACAAAGAGCGTAAGGAAGGCCGTTGAAAAAAGCTCTCTCTCATCCCGGTCGACTGAATCCGAGACCACCTTGAGATAGGAGGTCTCAAGACCGTAGGAAAAGAGGACATTTGCCAAGGCAATATTTGCATAAATGATGGTCTGCACCCCATTGTCGAATGTCGAAAGTTTGTTGGCATAGAGGGGAACCAGCAGATAATTGAGACTACGGGCCAAGATGGTACTCGAACCGTAGATAACCGTATCTTTGAAGAGAAGCTTTAACTTTGAGAACATGCTGCAAATAAAAATCAAAAAAACTTATACCGTACCGTTCTCAACCGTCCTGGAGGTTTCGTCAGCCTGTGCGGCGGCCCGTCGCTGCCGAATTGCTTCCTGATCAATCTGAAAACGGCCATCCTTTTGAATAACCGGAATTTTTGAGATCACATCGTTGAGATGGCGCTGCGCCTCCTGCTGATGTTGCTTGAGTTTTTCAAGCTCATCACCCGTGAGGCCCACAGGATTATCCTTGTCGATAAGCATATCTTTGAACGACTCTATCTGGAGGTTCTGCTCTTTTTTCATATACCCCACAAATTTGTTGAACAGAAAGACAAAGAGGAAAAAGACCGCAAGGGAAAAACCCATAAGAGGTATCCAGCTCATGAGAACATTGTTTTATGTATGAGTAAAGAAAACGATATTCCACCAATTTAGACGATATTACCGTTTATTAAAACAGGAACCAACCATCTTTTTTCACTGAAGCATCTCTTCTGCCAGCAGACCATGAACGCACCATCCCAAAACCAGCACCTCACAGAGCGCGGAAAACTGATTCTTGAGCAAGAAGCCCGCGCCATTCACCGTATGGCTGAACGGCTTGATGAGCGTTTTTCGGCAGCAGTGGAGCTGCTGGCATCGTGCCCGGGAAAAATTATCATCTCAGGAATGGGCAAATCGGGCATCATTGCACAAAAAATAGCCGCAACCATGTCGTCAACGGGCTCCACCGCCCTTTTTCTCCATCCAGCGGACGCCGCCCATGGGGATCTGGGCATTGTCAATCATGACGACATCGTGCTTTGCCTGTCGAAAAGTGGTACAACGGAAGAGCTGAACTTTATCATCCCGGCTCTCCGCCATATCGGGGCAAAAATTATCGCCATGACAGGGAACCAGCGCTCTTTTCTTGCCCTGAACGCCGACATCACCCTTGATACCGGCATAGAAAAAGAGGCCTGTCCCTACGATCTGGCGCCAACGACCTCAACAACAGCGATGCTTGCCATGGGAGATGCCCTTGCCATTGTGTTGATGGAGCAGAAAAAATTCACACAAAGAGATTTTGCACTGACACACCCCAAAGGGTCGCTCGGACGACGGTTGACCGTACAAGTCAGTGATATTATGGCAAAAGGCAATGCAGTTCCTCTCGTAGCAGAAAGTGCTTCGGTGACCGATCTTATCCTTGAAATGACCTCAAAGCGATATGGGGTGAGCGGGGTTGTAAACAGTGAAGGCACCCTGTGCGGTATCTTTACCGATGGTGACCTTCGGCGGCTGGTGCAAAGTGGCCGGGAGTTCCTAAGCCTCAGTGCAGGTTCCGTCATGACAGCAGAGCCCAAAACTGTCACACCCTGCACCATGGCCAAAGAGTGCCTTAATATTCTTGAAACCTGGCGCATCACACAACTGCTGGTCTGTGATGCCAGCCAGCGCCCGGTCGGAATGGTGCATATTCACGACCTGATGACGCTGGGGCTTTGAAATACTTACCGTCCCAGGGCTTTGAGCATCGCTTCACCGATATCGGCAGGGCTCTGGACAACGTGAATTCCCGCTGCTTCCATCGCGGCGATCTTCTCTTCGGCGGTTCCTTTTCCACCCGATACAATGGCACCAGCATGACCCATCCGGCGACCAGGAGGTGCAGTACGACCGGCAATGAAACCAATAACCGGTTTTTTGAAATATTTCTGGATATAGGCTGCTGCCTCCTCCTCTGCGCTTCCACCTATTTCACCAATCATCACAAGCCCTTCAGTTTCATCATCCTTTGCAAAGAGCTTGACAGCATCAATAAACTGTGTCCCAATGATGGGGTCTCCGCCGATACCGATACAGGTTGACTGGCCAAGACCCACCTGGGTCAATTGGTGAACCGCTTCGTAGGTCAATGTTCCACTCCGGGAAACAACACCGATTGTCCCCTTTTTGTGGATAAAGCCAGGCATGATGCCCACCTTTGCCTCACCAGGAGTGATAACGCCCGGACAGTTCGGCCCGATAAGCGTAGCTCCCTTCTGCTTGACAAAGGCAAAAGCTTTCATCATATCATTAACCGGAATGCCTTCAGTAATACAAATAATCACTTTCAGCCCGGCATCAGCCGCCTCCATGATGGCATCGGCCGCAAAAGAGGCTGGCACAAAAATAACCGTTGCATTAGCCTCAGCCTTCTCTACAGCTTCCCGCACAGTGTTAAAGACCGGTACAGGGCGGCAAAACTTGTCTTTTTCGTTGCCATGATAGAGGAGATCACCTTTTCCGGGAGTAACTCCGGCAACAACATTGGTTCCATATTCAAGAATCTGCGAGGTATGAAAAGTCCCTTCTGCACCGGTTATCCCCTGCACAAGCAGGCGGGTATTCTTGTTTACCAAGACACTCATAATACTGTATGATTAAAATTAACGGTTGCTCAATACTCCCACCAAAACTTACAGGGAACGATGAATATGCCTGGCAATACCAAGCATCTTTCCCTCCTCAAAAAAATTACAGATAAGATGCATACCTACAGGAAGGTTCAAACTGTCAAAACCGAGCGGAACACTGATCGCTGGCATACCAACAATACTTGCCGGAACAGTAAAGACATCAGCGAGATACATTTCAAGAGGATCGCCCGTTTTGTCACCAAGACCAAAAGGAGGAAAGGGAGATGTCGGCCCGGCGATGACATCAACCTTCGCCAAAGCCTCACGGTAGCGATCCTGAAAAAGCCGTCGTACCTGTTGGGCCTTTTTATAATAGGTGTCATAATAGCCTGCTGAGAGCACATAAGTACCGAGCATAATCCGACGCTTCACCTCCCTGCCGAACCCTTCACTTCTTGAGTTCACATACATGGCGGCGAGATCTTCCGATTTTTCGGAGCGATAACCATACCTTGCGCCATCAAAACGGGCCAGATTGGACGAAGCTTCGGCAGTGACAAGAATATAATAGGCGGCTATAGCATACTCACTGTCAGGAAGCGTTACGGGCACAAGCTCAGCGCCCTGATCGCGGAGCGCCGCAAGCTTTGCGTTCACCATAACGGCGACATCGCGATTCAGATTCTCGGGAAAATACTCTTTTGGAACACCAATTTTCAACCCCTCAACCGACACCGACGCCATTTGAGAAGCGTAATCAGAAACTGCATGACTGGAAGAGGTAGCATCGCGTCCATCCTTACCCGCCATAACAGCAAGCACCAGCGCTGCATCATCACAGTTATTGGCAAGCACTCCAATCTGATCGAATGAGGAGGCAAAGGCCACAAGTCCGTAACGCGAGATCCTTCCGTAGGTCGGTTTCAAGCCAACAATATTGCAGAAACCTGCCGGTTGACGCACAGATCCTCCGGTATCAGAGCCAAGCGCCACCATGGCAAGACCACTTGCCACAGCCGCAGCCGATCCACCGGAACTGCCTCCAGGTACTCTCTTTTTGTCAAAAGGGTTGGGGACGTCACCAAAGGCTGAATTTTCATTAGAACTGCCCATGGCAAACTCATCCATATTGGTTTTACCCAGAAAAACAGCATCCTCCTCCTCAAGCCGAAGCACTGATGTGGCATCATAGACACTTTCATACTGTTCAAGAATTTTTGAGGCACAGGTCAACCGCCCCCCCTTAATGGCAATATTATCCTTGATTGCCATCGGCATACCGAAGAGCTTTCCGGGGGTTCCTCCCTCCCTGAGTTTTCGATCGAGAGCCTTTGCCCGCTCCAGAGCCTGCTCATGAAAGACAGTTATGTAAATATTATCACTGCGGTGACTCTCTATACGTTCCAGATAAAAATGCACGACCTCTTCACAAGTGATTGCGCGTGTGAGAAGCCTGGAGCGAAGATCTTCGTAACTACTGAATTGCACGTCTATTATAAATTATTTTAAAAAGGCGGTTTCCGAAACTCATCGTTATTACCTTTCAAAAGAGAACTGGCTGTCAGGATGCTGAAGTTCTGAATCGTGTAAAGTTTGTATAATAAGAAATAACTGCATATTATTCAATTTAGGGTGATTTAGTCTACTGCCGGATTATTCATATATTTCATTTTCATGACTGCCCATCAACCAACAGAGAAGAGAGAAACCCTGATTTATGGCACTCATAGAAGTAATGGACTTTTCATCAACGCCTAAACCCGACTGGTTTTCCCGGGCAGGTGATGCTGAAGACCGTAAGATACAGGCAGAACTGAAAGCAACGTACCAACTTCCCCGCCATATTGCAATCATTATGGATGGAAATGGACGATGGGCACGCTTGAAGGGCAAAACAAGAATCGAGGGACATGTTGCCGGTGTGGAGTCAGTCAGGGATATTGTTGATTCTTGCTCACAACTCGGCATTGACTACCTTACCCTCTTCACCTTTTCAACAGAAAACTGGAACCGTCCGGAAAAAGAGGTCTCAGCGCTCATGCAGCTTCTTGTCAAGGTTATTGGCCGTGAGAGCCGTAAACTTCACGACAAAAATATTTGTCTCAACGTTATCGGAGAGATGACCCTTTTACCGGAAAAAGTGCGTACTGTCCTAAAAAAAACAATGGAACTGACCAAGAACAACAGCAAGCTCGTGCTGAACATCGCACTCAGTTACAGTGGTCAATGGGACATTGCGCAAGCTTGCAAGGCGATTGCCCTTGATGTCAAGGCAGGGCAGATCACGGCGGAATCTGTTGATGAGCAACTCTTTGCATCATACCTCTCAACCGGCTCCATGCCTGACCCCGACCTCTTGATCCGTACAAGCGGAGAGTTCAGGGTAAGCAACTTTATGCTCTGGCAGTGCGCATACTCCGAAATCTACGTCACCAACACCTACTGGCCCGACTTTCACCGTCCGCAGCTTTATGACGCCATAAGGGAATTTCAAAGCAGGGAGAGGCGGTTTGGACGAACAAGCGAACAAATTCAGAAAATAAACAGCCCAGCACAGAAGCTCTAACCTGATTGATCCTGCAAATTTCATGAAACAAACGCAAAAACTGATAACACTGGTTCTGCTTGCACTTGCACTCAACGCTGCAGGAAAAACCGTTGTAGCCAAAAATCTGCCAGTCAGAGATCGCAATACCGCAGAAGAGACAAAAACCAATGCTCCGCAAAAGGAGCCTTATACCATAACAGCCATCTCTTTCAGCGGCCTTCAATCCCTCAACGAGCAGGAATTAAAGAGTAGTCTTCCGCTCAAAGTCACAGACAAGATTACCATTCCCGGAACGGAACTTTCCGGAGCACTGCAATACCTTTGGAAACTGCAGGTTTTCAGCGATATCAAGATCGAAAAAAACGATCTCGGCAAAAATATGATCGCGCTGATATTTACGGTCAACGAACTGCCTACGCTTGCTGAAATAACATTTACTGGTAACAGCAAGCTCAACAGTGAGGAGCTGATAAAAACAGCGGCCCTTGTGACCGGCAAAAAAATCAGCGAACAAGAACTGCTTACCGCCGCCAATAAAATAGAAAAACTTTACGCATCAAAGGGTTACCTGGCCGCCGAAGCAAAATTCCGCCGCCAGGAGATTGGAAAAAATCAGGTCAAAGCCCTTTTCTCAATCAATGAAGGACCGAAGGTCTCAATCGAAAGAATCACTTTTCACGGAAATACTGCCTTCAGCCAGAAAAAATTGAGAGGGGTTTTCAAGGAGACCAATCAAAGCTCATGGTGGCGTAAAATTTTCGGTACACCAAAACTTGATACTGATAAATTTGGTGAAGACAAAAACCTGCTGGTAGAGTTTTACCGGAACAACGGTTACCGTGATGCGCGTATCCTGAGTGACGCAATCAGCTACAGCGACGACAAAAAAGGGCTCTTTCTCGATATTTATCTTGAAGAGGGAGAGAGATACCATATCAGAAACATCACCTGGACAGGAAATACAAAAGAATTCGCAACAACAACCATTCTTGAAAAGATTTTCAAGATCAACAAGGGTGACTTCTACAACGCCAAACTGATCCAGGAGAAACTGAACTTTTCGCAAGACAACACCGACATCAGCTCTCTCTATCTCGATCGGGGCTACCTCTCTTTCAAAACAACCCTTGAAGAGAAGGTCATCAAACCGGACCAGGTCGATCTGGAAATCTCCCTGCATGAGGGCGAGCAATTCCAGTTCAACACCATTTTAATCAAGGGCAACACGAAAACAAAAGATCATGTGATCCGCCGTGAACTTTACACCATACCGGGAGACATGTTCAGCCGCAAAAATGTTGTCCGCAGCATACGTGAAATCAGTATGCTTAGCTATTTCGACCCGCAGCAAATCAGCCCTGATATTCAGCCGAATCCCGACAACAACACCGTTGACATGACCTACAATGTCACCGAAAAACAGACCGATACCTTCAACGCGTCTGTCGGCTACAGCGGCAGCGGCTTTACCGGTGCACTCGGAGTCACCTTCAGCAACTTCTCGCTTCAGGATATCTTCAACCGTGAAGCCTACAAGCCACTGCCCCACGGCGACGGTCAGCAGCTCGGTTTGCAGTGGCAATTTGGCAGTTACAACTACAACACACTCAGCCTCTCCTTTACAGAACCATGGGCATTTGGAGGACCGACTGCTGTAGGCTTTTCAGCATTCAAAACCCATCGCGCCTACGACTATACCAACGACGGTGTCGACAACGCCAACAGCATCGACCAATACGGCACAACACTCTCCATCGGAAGGCGTCTCACCTGGCCAGACGACTACAGTTCCATCAACTGGAAGCTCAAATACCTGCACAGCGAAGGGGGCTTTTTGAGTTTTGTCGATTATGTCGATCCAAATGCTCCAGAGAAAGCTAACATCTTTTCGATATCACAGACTCTTTCTCGAAACAGCATTGACAGCCCTCTCTATCCACGAAAAGGAAGCAAAAACTGGATCACGGCAGAGCTTGCTGGTGGACCTCTTCCCGGTACGGTAGATTTCTATAAATTTACCGAAAGTTCGAGCTTTTACTTCCCGATCACAAAAAAGGTTATCTGGAACATTGCGATGCAGCACGGCTACCTTTCGACCTTCTCAAAAAATGACTACATACCCTACACCGAGTACTTCTACATGGGCGGCACCGGTATGTCTTCACTGCCCACCGTACCACTGAGAGGCTATGATGACCGGAGCCTCGGTACAAGGCTCGGTGGCAGCAGCTCCAACAGCTCAGGCCTCTATGCAGGAACCATATACTCAAAATTCAGCTCGGAACTGCGCTATCCCTTTACCCTCTCGCCCTCAGTCAGCATTTATGGCCTGGTTTTCGCTGAGGCTGGAGGTCTTTGGGAAAACCGTGAGGCCGTCGATTTTTCACAACTGAAAAAATCCGCCGGACTTGGCCTGCGGCTCTACCTGCCCATTATCGGTCAGATCGGACTTGATTACGGCTACGGCTTCGATGCCGTTAGCAGTATTCCGTTGAAAGAGAAACAAGGATGGAGCTTCATGTTCAGCTTTGGTTCATCCGCAGATTAAAACAAAAAAGACATGCCGATAAAAAATCTTTCTTCCAAAAAGAAATTTTTTTATGCTGAAATGGTTGCATTAAACAGATGGACGGTGTATTATTCCACTGTGAATTATACATTTTAGTTTCGTTTAAATTTTTCTGAAAAACGTTACAGAAACAAACAACAAAAGGAGAAATAATGAAAAAGACTCTTTTATTGCTCACATGTCTGGCCGTTGCAGGAATTGCTCCCACTTCAGCAGAGGCCGCTAATCATTACGTAAGCGCCCACGCTGGTTTTTCCTGGTTACAGGATAGTGACGTTGTCTATACGTCGGATAATGCCCTCGGCAATGATGGCTGGAGAAATTTTTTTGATTCCGGAATTACCGGTGTTGCCGCTCTCGGTTGCGACTACGGCAGCACAAGACTTGAGGCTGAAGCCGGATACCAGCGCAACGACTGGAGTGATAGCTACACAGACCATACAATAACGGCAGGGACAGCCTCTGTCTATTCTCTCATGGCCAACGGCTTTTACGACATTCCTCTTGGCGATGATGTAGAGATCTATGGTATGGCCGGTGTCGGTGTTGCCCAGGTTAATTTTGAAGGTAATTTTGATGCCGCAAGATATTCCGGGGAAGGGAATGGGCGGATTACGACGCCGTCAGCCCAGAACTATAAAAGTCATGAATCAACATTTGCCTACCAGCTTGGAGCTGGCATCACGGTTCCTCTCTCCAAAGGAGTCAAGCTTGATGCAAGGTATCGCTACTTTGCCACAACAGATTTCACTTATATTGGCCCTTCAGAGACCTATCTTGGCGTTAACCCTGTTGACTTGACCATCTGGAGCGATCCAGGATACAACACCAACATCTCCAGCCACAGCGTTCTGCTTGGTTTGCGAGTAGACATCTAAAGAGAAGTCTTGCACTCTCTCTCGGTATTCGTCAGACAGCAAAAAAGCCCTGCATTGCGGGGCTTTTTTGGTTTATGGCCTTTTGAAGAACGGGTCACCCAGCTCACGAGCTGCTTTTCAGCCGCGATATTTCGTCGCGCAGCCTTGCAGCCTCTTCGTAGTTTTCATTGTTTATAGCATCATTAAGCTCTGACTGCAACTCTTCGAGCAGAGCATCAGTACGAAGCAATCCGGGCAGCATCTCTTCATCGGGTTCAAGGGGAACCTCATCCTCCTCACCCTCCTCTTTCTGCTCCTCCTTAATCCCTGCCTCATTCATGATCTCTTCGGTCACAAAGAGAGGAGCATTGAAACGGACAGCAATGGCAATAGCGTCGCTCGGGCGTGCATCAATTTCATGCACCTCTCCGTTCACCTCACAAATCACCTTGGCATAAAAGGTCTCATTGTGCAGTTCATCAATAATAATTTCATTGACATGCAAATGAAAGGCATCGGCAATATTCTTGAAAAGGTCATGGGTGAAAGGACGCGGAGGCTTAATGTTTTCAAGTTTGAGGGCAATGGCCTGTGCCTCAAAGCCACCAATGATGATAGGGAGTTTCCGTTTTCCCTCAAGCTCATAAAGAATAAGGGCATAGGCTCCGTTGGTATGGGGACTTGTTGAGAGTCCAAGAATATCTACCTGAAGTTTACGCATGGGTTCAAGAAAAAGAATTAACGTTGCCGCGAAGTAATAAAATCAACCATCTCCGCTCTCTTAACACTAAAGTACAGTTAATCATCTCTTCTTCAAAAATTCCTGCAACTCTTCGATCAGTTTTGGCAGCACAAGGTGCACATCTCCGACAATACCGTAATCGGCAACATCGAAAATCGGGGCATGCAGGTCACGATTGATCGCGACTATTGTACCTGCAGAGCCGATGGCCGCAAGATGCTGGGGAGTCCCCGATATGGCGCAGGCCAGGTAGAGTGCCGGTGCCACGGTTTTGCCGGTCTGACCGATCTGTTCTGCATGGGGACGCCACCCTTCATCAACCACCGGGCGGCTCGCCCCCACAGCCCCACCAAGAAGCCGTGCAAGCTCTTCGAGCAGCGCAAAACCCTCAGCGCTCCCCATTCCCCTTCCGCCGGCAACAATAATGGCTGCTTCAGCCACATCCGGCACACCCTTGCGCATCGTCATGCGGCGAACCAGTGGAAAAAGCTCTTGACTGGTGAATGAGAGGGGCTCAAGAAGCTCAAAAGTGATGCTGGCTCCAGAAATAATTGTAGCGGAAGAAGCTGCGTGCGGAAGAATTGTATAAATTTTCAGGGAATGGCGGGGAACAGAGATAGCCATGGCTGCACCGGAATAGACCGGTCGCTGGCAACCACCACCATCCCACCATGCTTGGTCAAATGTGCATCCTGAGAGAAGTGAGGCATGGAGGCGCACCGAAAGCCTTGGTGCAAGATCACGACTAAGTGCCGTGTCAGCAAAAAAAAGAGTGGTCGCCCCTACCCTCTTCATGGTCTCAGCAATAAGTCTTGTGTAGTGCTGCGGATTGCAAAGCCTGAAAGCCTCTTCATTGGTATGGTAAACAACCCCTTTTCCTGCAAGGCAGCCATCAAGTTGCAGAATATCGGCTGGACCGGCAAGGAGTGCCGAAACACAGGTGTCTGGGCGGAGGGCCACAAACTCCTGCACAAGGTTCCACGCCTCAATGGAGGCCTCTTTTACAACGCCCTCCCTCTGTTCCAAAAAAACCAGAAATGTGTTCATCGCGCTCCTCTTACCTCCTCATTATTCAAATTGGGGTCCAGCATGTTTATTCAGTGAATAAGCCCAGAGTGCGGGCTTCACAGTGTACCGACTCAGCATGGCCGATTCAGAAAAGAGCATGTTCATGAGAAAGCAGCCTGACCAGCTCTCGGGCATCGGACACAAAGCGACATTTTTTTGCTCTGACAAGAGGCTTTATGCTCGTAACGGTAATAGAAGGGCTTTCGCTGATGGTAACCGGCAAAAGATCAATCGGTTTTTTGCGAGCCTCCATAACCGATTTGATGGTGGTTTTCCGAGGCACATTCAACCCTTTTTCAACACTGAAGAGTGCTGGATAGTGCACTTCAAGCGACTCAATGCCTCCCTCAATTTCCCGCTCCACCTGAATGCTCTCTTCGGAGGCCTCCAGCTTGATGATGGCACTGACCGATTCCATGCCGAGCAGTTCGGCGAGCATCAGAGGAACCTGGGCGCTTTGAAAGTCGGTCGAGTGTTTACCGCAAAAAACAAGGTCAGGGAGAGCTTCCCCATAAAAATCTCTTATGGCACGGCTGAGAATCAGGGAGGTTTGAAAGGGGTCTAAAACCTCTGTGGTGCAAAGCAGAAGAGCACGGTCTCCGCCCATGGCGAGGGCTTTGCGCAGCATCTCTCTGGCCGAAGGAGAAGCAACCGAGAAGAGGGTGACCTGACTACTACTCCCCTCAAACCGCTCCTTGAGGCGCACCGCCTCTTCAAGGGCATACTCGTCGAAGGGATTCATCACTTCGTTAACCCTTGAGAGATCCTGGACTCCCTCAACAAAGCTGATCACTGATGAAGTATCGGGTACCTGACAGAGACAGACGGCAATATGCATGAGTATTCTCCTGATAGACAAAAAAAGCCATACAACGAAGAAAGCCGCATTAAAGCGGCTTTCTTCGCACAAAACAAGTGCCCGAGAGGAGATTCGAACTCCTACACCTTTCGGCGCTACCCCCTCAAGATAGTGTGTCTACCAATTTCACCACTCGGGCTTGTCGTACTACTGAATGCAAAAAAACATTCGGTGAGAATAGAAGGACTCGAACCTTCGACCCTCTGCTTAAAAGGCAGATGCTCTACCGACTGAGCTATATTCTCAACCTGTAACAAAGGTACTGGAGTACCGGAACTTACTTATTCTGGTATCTCTGGCGCTTCTTGTGCCGGTTCTTACGGCGCATCTTTTTGCGCTTGTGTACCGCCATTTTATGACGTTTTCTCTTTTTTCCGCAGGGCATATAGTAAGTGTCTTTCCTCTTGTTTTAAAGGCAGATAATATAAGAACTTTTTCTCAAGATGCAAACTATTATTCATTCTCTTTTGAAGAACAGTGCATTTTTTCCCTGATAGGCCTGGTCAGGCATTCATGTATTTGAAAAAATCCTTGTTGTCTTTGGTGTCCATCATTTTTTCACGCATGAACTCCATACACTCGATTGGATTCTTGTCGGCCAGGTACTTTCTGAGCAGCCATGTTCTGGAAAGCTCTTCCTGTGAAAAGAGCAGCTCTTCCTTACGGGTGCTGGAACGGAGAATATCAATGGAGGGGAAGATACGACGCTCGGAGAGGCGACGGTCAAGCAAAAGCTCCATGTTGCCTGTACCCTTGAACTCTTCAAAAATAACATCATCCATGCGTGAACCAGTATCAATCAGCGCTGTGGCAATAATGGTCAAACTTCCACCCTCCTCAATATTGCGGGCCGCTCCAAAAAAACGTTTCGGTTTGGTGAGGGCATTGGCATCAATACCGCCCGAAAGAATCTTTCCTGAATGAGGGATGATGGTGTTGTGGGCCCTTGCAAGGCGGGTAATGGAGTCGAGCAGCACCACCACATCGCGCCCAACCTCCACAAGCCGTTTGGCCTTTTCGAGCACCATATCGGCCACCAGGACGTGACGTTCCGGATCCTCATCAAAGGTGGAGCTTACCACCTCTGCAGGTACGCTGCGGGCCATGTCGGTCACCTCTTCAGGGCGCTCATCAATGAGCAACACAATGAGGTAAACCTCCGGGTGATTTTTGATGATGGCGTTGGCAATCATCTGGAGCAACATGGTTTTACCGGTTTTCGGCTGAGCCACAATCAACCCTCTCTGCCCTTTGCCAATAGGGGTAAAGATATCCATGATACGACCACATACCTCCGACTGCTTGGTCTCAAGCTTGAGGCGTTCACGAGGAAACAGTGGCGTCAGATTTTCAAAATAGGGCCTTTCACGGGTAATTTCAGGATCGTTACCGTCAATCGTATTGATCTTCAAGAGGGCAAAAAAGCGCTCCCCCTCTTTGGGCGCCCGAACCTGACCAGAGACGGTGTCGCCGGTACGCATGTTAAAACGCTTGATCTGCGACGGGGAGACATAAATATCGTCAGGAGAGGAGAGATAGTTGTAGTTGGCTGAGCGCAAAAAGCCGTACCCTTCCGGTATGACCTGCAGAACACCGGTGTTGACCATGACATTGCCGCTGTCAGAATCGGTATTCTTCTGTGACTGCGCCTCAATGATCTTGAAAATCAGTTCCTCCTTGCGCAGGCCGGCAGCCATAACACCAAGCTCTTTGGCCAGTACGTGCAGTTCAGAAACCTTTTTTTTCTGGAGCATATTGATGTCCAGACCTTTAAAAACCGGATTGTTCGACATTGTAATTGTATTCAACGCTTGTTATGTAAAAAAGCAACAGCAAAAAGAAGAAAAAGCAGTTCTCCCCTGCAAGGGAGTATCCCGCCAATAGGGCACATGCCACAATTCATCATCAGGGAATTACTTGTCAATACTTCATCATCTACCATATAGAAAGCCGGGAAAAAGGGAGATGACAGGGGAAAACTCTCTCTACATGAAAAAAGGGATAAGCACAGCAAGGAGTTATGGAACGGATGTTCCCTGTTCATAAACGAAGAATTTCAGTAGCTTTGGTAAAATATAAAAAAAATCAATAAAAAAATGCTCTTCACCGTAGTTCCTGTGCATCATGTTTCTGCTGCAAGAAGATCACCAGCAAGATAAAACGAGCCTGTCACAAGAATCACATCATCAGCGTCCGCTTTTTCAAGCAGATATGCGAGCCCCTCTCTGCCAGTCGTACACACTTTGGCCTCCCCCCCCTCTTCGATACACAGGGAACCGAGTGTTTCGGCTGGAACGCTTCGTTCTGAGGGTATATTGACCAGAACAAAGGTGCCGTCGAGGCGAAGAAGTTCGCGGATAATCGCCCTCGCATCCTTGTCTGAAGCGAGACCGAGAAGAACATGCATGCGGCGATAGCGATGCCGGAATAAACAGAGCGTATTGACCGTTGCACGCATCCCGTCAGGATTGTGTGATACATCAAGAAAGAGTGCGGGATGAGTACCTATACGCTCAAGCCTTGCACGGTATCCTGTCTGCAATAACCCTTCAAGGCCTGCCGCGATATACTCTGGAGCAATTCCTGCATGTTCGGCAACCATGACGGCAAGAGAGAGTGTAGACGAATGAAACAATCCTGTCAGTGGCGCCTTCAGTGCGGAATAATGGCGAAAAGCTGTTGTAAGCTCAAACTCAACCATTCCCGGCTCAACTGAGGTGAACTGGCAGGACGAATCTTTTCCGGCAACAAAGAGGGGTGCATTACACTCTTCGGCCATCTGCTCTATTGCACGAAAGGCTTCTGGCTCGGTAACCGCCGTAAAGACCTTGCTCTTTGGCTTGATAATGGCAGCCTTTTCGGCAGCAATCAAGGCGAGAGTTTCGCCCAGCCAGTCGGTATGATCGAGAGCGATTGTTGTAATGAGCGCATAATCAGAATCCACAACATTGGTTGCATCAAGCCGTCCCCCCATGCCGGTCTCAATAATGGAAACGTCTACACCTTCATCAGCAAACCAGGCAAAAGCAATCGCTGTTGTTGCCTCAAAAAATGTAGCATGGTTTTCAAGAATTGAATCATTCAAAAGCGAACAGTAATAGGCAACGCGCTCCCGGGGAATCTGGCACCCGTTGATACGGATACGCTCGGTAAAATCAACAAGATGGGGAGAGGTATAAAGCGCACACTTTTTGCCTGCTGCCTGAAATATGGAGGCAAGTGCTGCCGCAACGCTTCCCTTTCCGTTGGTGCCAGCAATATGAACAACCAGCCCCAATCGCTTCTGCGGCGAGCCCGCAAGATCAAGCAGTGATCGAACGCGGTCGAGACCGGGTTTTATACCAAACCGGTGCAGTGGATAAAGAAAATCGAGAGCTTCCTGGTAGGTCACCGTTATGTGGCTAACTGTTATGAATTGAGAGAAGAGCGGCCTTGATAACCTCTTCGACCGTAAGTTGGGGGGTTTGCTCAAGAATAGCCACAACAGCCTTTTGAGCCATAATTCTCGAAAATCCGAGGGTTACAAGGGCATTGACCGCATCGTCCCGCAACCGACTCGACGGAATACCGTCTTGAGAGGCAATGGCGGAAACAGGAGAAAGTTTCAGGATTCTGTCGCGTAAATCGAGAATAATTTTTGCCGCAGTCTTCTTTCCGACACCGGTTATACCGTAGAGCCGTTCCGGGGAATCAGCCAGAATAGCTTCATGAATATCCTGAACGGAGAGTCCCGAAAGAAGCGCAAGAGCAAGCTTTGGCCCCACACCCGTGGCAAGCAAAAGCAGCCGGAAGAGTTGACGCTCCTCCTCCTTTGAAAAGCCATAAAGCTGCAAGAGATCTTCCCGAACAACAAGATGCGCAAAAAGGAGTACGTCACTGCCCTGCTCGGGCAACTGGCGAAAGGTGGTTGCGGAAATCAGCAGTTGGTATGCAATACCGGAAACCTCGACAACCGCCTCTTCTGGCAAGAGTGAAGCAAGCTTGCCGCGAAAATATGCAAACATGAAAGAGTGTATGGAAACCCGGCCTGAAAGGCTTTAAGAGCGTTCTCTTAGCAGCTTTTCGGAGCCGGATGTCAGACAATGAAGATTACTCCAGGCCAAACCGGAAAAATTCCGAAAGCTTATTCGGCCTTCCCATAACTGTTCATAAGACGCGTCAACTGTGACTTCTTACGGGATGCCTTGTTGGGATGGATGTAGTTCTTTACCCCAAGACGATCAATTTTCTGTACTGCTGAGCGGTAGGCCACTTCGACTGCTGCCTTGTCTGCACTGGTATCAATCAGTTTTTGCATGGTTTTGACAAGAACCTTCATCTCTTTTTTTCTTGCTCTGTTCCTGGCATTTCTTCTTTCTGACTGCCGCAATCTTTTCTCAGCCGATTTGTGTAAAGGCATATAAGGTGCTGTTAAGGTAATGTAGTGTTGAATAACAAAAGACATATAATATAGAAGAAACAAGGAAAAATTCAAAAGTATTTTCTTTGCACCCAGTCTCCGCATGCGGCCTTCCCGCCTCTCTACATCCCTGCAGCCGCCTTTCAGCCCGGCACTCAAAACACAACACCCTTTTTCTTATATTGAGCAAAATGTTAACCACCGTTATGGAGCTTTTATGAGTCTGATGATCAGCGTTTCAGGGATAAGAGGAGTTGTCGGCGAAAGCCTGACCCCGAAAAATCTCACTGCATTTGCCATGGCCTTTGCCGCCCTGATGTTTCGCCAGAGAGAGAGGCGTGAGGGGAGCCAGAGGGAGCAACGGCCAAAGATTGTCATAGGCCGCGATACCCGACCAACAGGCAAAGTCATCAGCGACCTGGTCAGCAACACCTTGCTGCTGTGCGGGTGCGATGTGGTCGATCTTGGCATTGCCACAACTCCGACCGTTGAAATTGCCGTTCCGGGTGAGCGTGCCGACGGTGGGCTGATCATTACAGCCTCACACAACCCTGTGGCATGGAACGCGCTGAAAATGCTCAACCATCAGGGCGAATTTTTGAATGCAGCCGACGTTGATGAGTTGCTTGTTATTGCTGAAGAGGAGCTCTTTGTCACTGCTCACTGGGATTCAATCGGCACGCTCTCGAGCAATGGACTCTATGGCGCCCGGCATATCAAAAAAGTACTTGAACTTCCCTGCATTGATACCTCCTCCATTGCAAAAGAGCAGTTCAGGGTGCTTGTTGACTGCGTGGAAGGGGCGGGCTCCTCAATTATTCCCGACCTTTGCCGGGAGCTTGGTATCAACAGCATTGTCGAGGTTGCCTGCGGCGGCACTGGTCTCTTTCCGAGAAACCCAGAACCCATTGAAGAAAATCTTGCATCCACCATCGCCGCGCTCAAAAAGAGTGACTGCGATTTTGCCCTGATCGTTGACCCTGATGTTGACCGCCTTGCCCTGCTCTGTGAAGATGGTGCACTCTTTGGAGAGGAGTACACCCTCGTCGCCTGCGCTGATTTTTACCTGCAACACCATAGTGGGCCGGTGGTCAACAATCTTTCAAGCAGTCGAGCCTTGCGTGATATTGCCGCCAAATACGGCGAGGCCTGCTACAGCGCAAAGGTTGGTGAAGCCAACGTCAGCGAAATGATGAAAGAGGTACAGGCCGTCATCGGCGGTGAAGGCAATGGAGGGGTCATTCTTCCGGAACTGCACTACGGCCGCGACGCTCTGGTCGGTATCGCGCTTATCGTCCAGGCATTCACCCTCTGGCGCACTGAAAACCGGGGCGGCACACTCTCGCAGTTCCGCCGCAACTTTCCTGACTACGTGATGTCGAAACAGAAAATTGAACTCGGTTCAACAAGCCGCGCCGCGCTTACCACACTTTTGACTGACCTTGCCAGCCACTATAAAAGCGCTGAAGCAAGCTGGCTGGACGGGCTGAAGCTTGATTTTGCCGACAGTTGGGTACATCTGCGCCCCTCCAACACTGAGCCTATCGTGAGAATCTATGCCGAAGCACCCTCACAAGAGCGGGCTGAAGCGCTGGCCAGCGAGCTGAAGCAGAACATTGAGCAAAGAGTTGCGGGACTTGGGGGCATTGGAGAGCATGAGTAACAACCCTGGAAAAAAGAGCTTCCACCCGCAGCAGGATGATACCCTGCAGAAAGGGAAAAAACGTTCGGTTGACCGCTACATCGTCTCTCGCCTCCTCGGCTATATCAAGCCCTACAGCACGCTTGTTGCTGCGGCCATTGCCATCACTATCGCAGGCTCCTTTCTCGGCCCGCTGCGCCCCTGGCTGACAAAGATCGCCATTGATGACTACATCGCCCACGGCAATCTCAAGGGTTTGACCGTTATCAGCATTATTCTGGCAGCCGCCATATTGCTTGACGGCATCAAGCAGTATATCACGACATGGATGACCCAGATTATCGGCCAAAAGGCGGTCTTCGACATCCGGATGGATATTTTCTGCCACCTGCAAAAGCTGCCCGCAAGATTCTTCGACCGCAACCCCATCGGACGGCTGATCACCCGGACAACAAGCGATGTCGAATCGCTGAACGAGATGCTCTCAAGCGGCATTATCACCATTCTTGGCGACCTCCTTCAGCTCTTTTTTATTGTGGTACTGATGGCGTGGATCGACTGGCAGTTGACCCTTATCGTTCTCAGCATTCTTCCCCTGATGATCTGGGCTACCATTGTCTTTAAAAACAGTGTAAGGATTGCCTTCCAGGATGTGCTTACCCATCAGGCACGGCTCAACACTTTTTTTCAGGAGCATCTCACCGGCATGAGC
>CAIXCO010000046.1 GCA_903917955.1 uncultured Chlorobiaceae bacterium
GAGGAGATGCTTGTTGCCCTGCTCATCCGGGAGGGGGAGGCGGAGTCGGCCCGTTTTGCCGCAATCCATAAGGGAAAGCTCTTTTCGATTAGTGAAAAAGAGTGCTCACAGCTCACCGAGACTTCGACGTCACAGGGAATTTTTGGCGTTTTTCGTCACTGCTCTTCGGTTGTGACTGACCGTAAAGTAGATGAACCAAAGTCGGTAAGATCCTTTATCGTTGCGCTTGATGATGTTCAGGATCCGGGTAATGTGGGCACCATCCTGAGAACGGCGGTCTGGTTCGGGGCTGATGCAATGGTGTGCAGTTCCGGCACAGCCGACCGCTATAATGCAAAGGCGGTTCGCTCATGCGCCGGGAGCATCTATGCTATTCGTCATTATGGTGTTGAGCGTCTTGATCGTGAGCTCCTCCGGCTTCAAAAGCAAGGTTATTGTATTGTCTCTTCTTCGCTTGAGGGAGAGGATTTCAGGGAGTTCAGCTCCTGGCCCGAAAAAGTGGTGCTGGTGATTGGAAATGAAGCCAACGGAATCAGCGAAGCGGTAAGGGCGATGGCCGACCGGCTGGTGCGTATACCCCACTGCGGTGCGAGCGTGCGGGTCGAATCGCTCAATGCCTCAGTCTCCGCCGCCATTCTGATGGAGCGGATGACGCTCTCCTGAAGCCGCAAAAGGGGCCAGTGCTCCCCCTTTGCGCTTTCCATGACTCTCTTCAGGCTTCGTTGCCGTCAATATTCATGGTTGGATAAAGATGGACGGGTTTCGCCGCTTTTTTGCGCAGACGGATGTTCAGCATTTCAACCGACATGGAAAAGGCCATGGCAAAATAGATGTACCCTCTTGGAATTTCAAAACCGGCTCCTTCAGCAAGCAGGGTGACTCCGACAAGAATGAGAAAGCTGAGGGCAAGCATTTTGATGGTCGGGTGTGCTTCAACAAAATCACTGATTGATTTGGCCGCAAGCATCATGATGGCGATTGAGATCATGATGGCGATGATCATCACTTCAACATCTTTGGCAAGGCCGACAGCGGTAATGACTGAGTCGAGCGAAAAGACAATATCAATGATGGCAATCTGCACCATGGTGACGGCAAACGTTTTGGCGGAACCGCTTTTTTTGCCCTCCTCTTCAGCCCCTTCAAGGCTCTGGTGGATCTCCTGTGTGCTTTTTGCAAGTAAAAAGAGTCCGCCGCCAATCAAAATGAGATCACGTCCTGAAACCGCATGATTGAGCAGGGTAAAGAGGCCTGAGGTGAGCCCCATGACCCAGGTTATTGAGAGCAGGAGGGCAATTCTGCTCAGCATGGCGAGCCCGAGGCCGAAAATCCGCCCTTTGCCCCGCTGCTCTTCCGGCAGACGCCCGACAATGATTGACAGAAAGATAATGTTGTCGATACCGAGCACAATTTCGAGAGCCGTCAAGGTTGCCAGGGCAATCCAAGCTTCAGGCTGCGTAATCCATTCCATCATTAGTGAAATAAGGGTAATTGGTTTTTGCAAAAGCGCAATTTCAGAGAGTAATGTAGTGAACGGATTGTGCTCTGGCAAAAGATCGGAGGTGATGAAAGCGTGGGCGGGCGAAGTGGAAGCTCTTTTTCGTTACATTACGGTTGTAGTATTTTTTCCTGGGAGCCTACGTGAAGTTCAGCGACAACGTTTTGCCATCTCTTCACCCTATGCAGAATGATCAGCGGTTTTTGGAGTTGGCGCTCTTGCGGGAGACCTTTGAGAGCGGTATAACCCGCGATTTGTCGTGGAGGATTTCGCAGCTTCATGCACTTGAGACATTTCTCATTGAGCGTGAACGTGATATTGCTGCCGCTCTGCATCACGATTTCAGGAAGTCAGCAGCAGAGACCTTTTTGACCGAAACGGGATTCCTACGTAGCGAAATCCGTTTTGCACTCAAGCACCTCGCCTCATGGATGAAGCAGCGCCGGGTTTCGGTTCCGCTTGTCTATCAGCCCTCAAGAGCCTCTTATGCTCCTGAACCCTATGGCGTTGTGCTTATCATCGGGGCGTGGAACTATCCTTTCAACCTCTCTCTGGCACCCCTCATCAGCGCCATTGCTGCCGGAAACTGTGCGGTGGTTAAACCCTCTGAACATGCTCCCCATAGCTCAGCACTCATTGCCGAAGGGGTGGACCACTATCTCGACCAGAGTGCAATCAGGGTGGTTGAGGGAGGTGCCGAAGAGGCAAAGTCTCTGCTTGCTGAGCGGTTTGGTTATATTTTTTATACTGGTAGTCCTGCGATTGGTCGCGAAGTGATGCTTGCCGCCGCCCGCCATCTCACCCCGTTGACGCTTGAACTGGGAGGGAAATCTCCTTGTATTGTTGACGAGAGTGGTGACGTCAGGGTGGCGGCGCGCAGGATTGTCTGGGCAAAGTTTTTGAATGCGGGCCAAACCTGTCTTGCGCCTGATTATGTGCTGGTGCATGAGCATCGGGAGGAGGAGTTGCTCCAGTTCATGCAGGAGGCCATCACCGATTTTTATGGTGATGAGCCCCGCTTGAGTCGTGATTATCCCCGCATTGTCAACAGCGATCATTTCCAGCGGCTCAAAAAGCTGTTTGATGGCTCTTCAGTCTGGTGCGGGGGCCAGAGCGATCAGGGTGAGCGGTACATCGCACCGACCATTCTCCGGGAAGTGAGCATGGCCTCTCCGCTCATGCAGTTGGAGATTTTCGGCCCCCTTCTGCCCGTTATTGCCTATTCGGATCTTTCAGAAGCACTTGATCTTATCCGCTCTCTGGATGAGCCTCTTGTGATCTATCTTTTTTCTTCTGATCGGGATATACAGCAGCGGGTTGTGCGCCACTCCCGTTCAGGTGGAGTGTGCATCAACGACCTCTTTTTCCAGGCGGCTCTCCACACTCTCCCTTTTGGCGGGCTTGGCAACAGCGGATTCGGTGCCTCTCATGGAAGGGCGGGGTTTGAAACCTTCTCCTTTCAGCGGTCTCTTCTGCGCCGTTCGCTCTATCCCGACCCCGCCCTCCGTTATCCTCCTTATCGTTGGTGGAAGTTCAGGTTGCTTAAACCTTTTGTTACCTTTTTCCAGTGAAGTTTTTTACCCTGCAGTCGTTCTGCCCTAAACCCTTTATTCATTAACTCAATATGAAAAAAATAGCTCTTGCACTCGGGGGAGGAGCCGTCCTTGGCGCGGCTCATGTCGGGGTGCTCAGGGCCTTGACTGAACTTGACATTACGGTCTCGATGATCAGCGGTACCAGTATTGGTGCCTTTATTGCTTCACTCTATGCCTTTGGCAAAAGCTGGCAGGAGATCCGCGATATTGTTTTTGACCTCGATTGGCTTGATATGACCAGTCTGGCGCTTTCGCAGTACGGACTTCTCTCAAACCGAAAAATTGCCGGTATTGTAGGCGCTCTGCTGGGCGATAAAAATATTGAGGATGCCCTGATTCCGCTTTCAATAGTTGCCACCGATATCGGTACAGGAAAAAAAGTTATCCTTGCCAAAGGGGATGTGGCTTTCGCCGTGATGGCAAGCAGTTGTATTCCGGGTCTTTTCAAGCCGGTCAAGTGGGCGGATTCGCTGCTTGTTGACGGTATGTTGATGGAGAATGTGCCAGTTTCTCCGCTTGTCGAAAGCGGTGCGGAATCGATTGTCTGTGTCGATCTTCTGGCCCAACATGCCTTCAAAAAGCCTGAGAATATTATTGACCTTCTGCTGAATGCCTTCTACAGTACCATCACCAATATGACAGCATTGCAGACAGATGTGGCCGATTTGTCTATTTTACCCGATCTTTCAAATTTCAGCCTGATCGATACCGCCCAGATTCCCGATATTATGGAGGCTGGCTATCGGGCAGCCCTTCCTGCGCTGAAAGCATGGCTGGAAGGAGAGAGTGTGTTATCCGGCTTGGTCAAATTGCACTAATATGTTACTTTATTGGTAAGAATTACACCGTTGGTGTTGGGGGGGTTGTTTCTGGTATGAGAGCCAGATTTTGACGAGGAGCTGTTTTTTATCGTCTTGTCACAGTTTAACAAAGGGAGGTTGTATGCCACTGCGTAAATTAAGGGAGTTTCTTGACAGCCACAGCGTCAGGTATTTTGTAGTGAGCCACTCTCCGGCCTATACTGCGCAGGAGATCGCTGCAGCCGCCCATGTTCCGGGAAAGGAGTTGGCAAAGAGCGTCATCGTTACTCTTGATGGAAAAATGGCTATGGTTGTTTTGCCTGCTTCACGTCAGCTCGATTTTGGGCTTTTACGTGCACTGACTGGAGCTGGGGAGGTGGAGCTTGCCGGAGAGAGCGAATTTGCCGGACTCTTTCCTGAATGCGAGATCGGTGCCATGCCCCCTTTCGGCAACCTGTATGGTATGCAGGTTTATGTATCGGAAGAGCTTGAAGATGATGATGACATAGCCTTCAATGCCGGAGCCCATACCGAGCTGCTGCGGCTCTCCTATGAAAGTTATAAGAGACTGGTTAAACCGAAAGTAGCTAAACTCTCTTTGCCGCTGAAGTGATTGCAACGGGGGATGATGAATTTTTCCGGGGAAATGTTACCTTTGGTTCAGGCTTGCTGGCAGCCCGGAAGTTTTATCCGGGATATTGTCAACAAGGGATCTGAATCACTATGGCCTTTATATTTTGTCTCTTATGAAGATTGCCTTATACTCGGGGACTTATGTCAGGGACAAGGACGGTGCCGTAAAATCTATCTATCAACTGGTCGCGTCATTGAGGAAAAACGGTCACGAGGTAGCCGTATGGTCTCCTGATGTTTCAGACGGTGATTGCCACAATGGTTTGAGTGTCCATCGGATGCCCTCTGTTCCTATTCCGCTTTATCCCGACTACAAACTCGGCTTCTTTACGGCTGAAACAGGTCGCCAGCTTGAAGCGTTTGCGCCCGATCTGGTGCATATTTCGACACCTGACATCATTGGTCGGGCTTTTCTTCTCCATGCCAGAAAAAAGGGTATTCCTGTGGCCTCCGCATTTCACACCGATTTCCCCTCCTACTTCAGTTATTACCGTCTTGGGTTTGCAGTGAAACATGCCTGGAAATATCTGACATGGTTCTACAATAACTGCGATATTGTTCTGGCCCCGAATGAGAGTGTCCGGTTGAAACTGGCGGGATATACTATCCGTAACATCGAAATCTGGTCGAGGGGAGTTGACAAGGAGCTTTTTGATCCTTTCCGACGTTCTGAAAAATTGCGTTCAGCGTGGAATGCAACAGGCCGGAGCGTTATTGTGTATGCTGGACGTTTTGTGCTCTACAAGGATATTGAAGTTGTTATGAGGGTCTATGACCGTTTTATGCAGGGCGAGTATGCCGACCGAGTGCGCTTTGTGATGATCGGTTCCGGTCCTGAAGAGGAGGATATGAGGCGAAGAATGCCCGAAGCGGTTTTTACCGGCTATCTTACCGGGGAAGAGTTGCCCGAAGCCTACGCCTCCGGAGATATTTTTCTTTTTCCCTCAACAACTGAGGCATTCTGCAATGTTGCACTCGAAGCCCTTGCATCAGGTCTTCCTGTTGTTGTTTCCGATGTTGGTGGTTGCCGTGATATTGCTGACCGATCAACGGGCGGAGTTGTTGTTCATGAAGGAAGTGTTTGTGATTTTTATGCCAACTGTCTTGAACTGCTCGACAATTCTTCCACCTATCGAAAAATGAAAGCATCCGGACTTGCTTATGCGGAGACGCAGTCATGGTCTTCGGTCAATGGTTTCGTGATTGAGCGGTACCAGGAGCTTGTGGACAAAGTAATCAGTAGTCAGTACTGATTACTGACCACTGACAACTGATAACTGATAACTGTTATGAAAGCAGGAATTGTGGGGTTGGGTAAAATGGGCTTTAATATGGCGGAGCATCTGCTTGAGTGCGGCCATGACCTTGTGGTGTATGACCTTGCTGGGGAGGCTGTTGCTGCCTTGGCGCAAAAAGGGGCGGTTGCTGCCGGTTCGCTGCAGGAGCTTGCCGCTCTACTCGATGCCCCCCGTCTGATCTGGTTGATGGTGCCTGCCGGTGTTCCGGTTGACAGTACCCTTGAGCAACTTCTCCCTCTGCTTGAGCGTGGAGATATTGTTGTTGATGGGGGGAATTCGTATTACAAGGATTCCGAACGACGGGCGGCTCACCTCCGTGAAGGGGGGATAGGTTTTCTTGACGCAGGTACAAGCGGAGGCCTTGATGGGGCTCGGCATGGCGCCTGCATCATGGTTGGTGGCGAAAAATCGGCCTATGACCGTATAGAGCCATTGCTGAGCGACCTTTGCGTGGAAAAGGGATATGGTTATATGGGCCGATCCGGAGCGGGCCATTTCGCTAAAATGGTGCATAATGGTATTGAATATGGCATGATGCAGTCAATGGGCGAAGGGTTTAACCTGCTTGATGCAAGTGGCTATGATTTTGATCTTGAAACGCTTTCCCGGGTATGGTCCCACGGTTCTGTGATTCGTGGCTGGCTGATGGAGCTGATGGAGAGTGCGCTCCAAAAAGATCCAAAGCTTGGTTATCTCAAAGGCTCAATAGCCGATTCAGGAGAGGGGCGTTGGACGGTCGAGGCCGCCCTCGAGCATGAGGTTTCAATTCCTGTGATTGCAGCCTCTCTTTTCAGCCGTTACCGTTCACGTTCCGACGAAAATTTTTCTGACAGGGCTGTTGCTGCCTTGCGTCACGAGTTCGGAGGACACGCTTTTATCGACAAATCATAATTGGGCAACCTGTCATGCCGCTAAAGCCGGATAATTGCACCCTTGTCATTTTTGGCGCTCACAGCGACCTCGCCATCCGCAAACTCTTTCCCTCACTTTACGAGCTTGCTCTCTGGGGCCATCTTCCTGATGAGTACCGCATTATCGGTGTTGGGCGTGCTACTCTCACCCTCGAAGAGTTCCGTAAAAAGGTGCATGAAAAGATGGCAGTCCTCTTTCCTGAAACCTTGCAGGATGAAGCGGCTTTCCGATCATTCTCAGCCCGACTCTTTTATGTGGGTGTTGATTTTTCCCGCCGCGAAGAGTACCATGCCCTGCAGAAAGAGATCATGGAGGGAGGTGCAGGGTCGGGTGCCAAAGCTAATCTCCTGTTCTATCTTGCAACTCCGCAAGCTCTTGCGCCGGTTATTGTCAGCAACCTCGGCCATGCAGGGCTTGGAGAAAAAGATGGGTCACGGGGAAGCTGGCGAAAAATTATTGTGGAGAAGCCCTACGGAAGTAACCTGCAAACGGCACGTGAACTCAATACCGGTATCGGGCAGGTTTTTCATGAAGAGCGAATTTTCCGAATCGACCACTACCTCGGCAAGGAGACGGTTCAGAACATCATGGTCTTCCGTTTTTCCAATGGAATTTTTGAACCCTTGTGGAACCGCCACAACATTGCCAATGTAGCCATCACCATTGCCGAAGAGTTCGGTATCCGTGACCGGGGCGCTTTCTACGAAGAGGCTGGTCTGCTGCGCGACATCATGCAGAATCACGCGCTGCAGCTCCTTGCATCAGTTGCCATGGAGCCACCAGTCGATTTCTCAGCCGATGCGGTGCGCGACGAAAAAGCGAAGCTTCTCCGTTCAATTCGTCCAATTACACCTCAGAGTGTTCGAGGCGCGGTTGTTCTCGGCCAGTATGAGGGATACCGCACTGAAAAAAATGTTGCCCCCGATTCAACGGTTGAGACCTTTGCGGCAATAAAATTCTTTATTGATAACTGGCGATGGAAAGATGTTCCCTTCTTTGTCAAGGCGGGAAAGAATCTGGCCGAAACGGTGACCGAGATTGTTATTACCTTCAAGTGCCCGCCCCAGAACTATTTTGGCTCGTCCGAGAACTGCTGCTATACCGCCAATCAGGTTATTCTTCGAATCCAGCCCGAAGAGACCATTGCCATAAAGTTTGGAGCAAAACGTCCGGGTGAAGCGCTCATTACTGACCCCGTTTTTATGAAATTCGATTACAAGAGCTCGTTTACCGAGGCTGGTATGACTCCCTATCACCGCCTGCTGCTTGATGCCATGGCGGGTGATCAGATGAATTTTATCCGCCAGGACAGCGTCGAATACTCCTGGGAGATTATTGATGCCATCAGGGAGGCTGTCGGCACGCAACCGCCAGAAAGCTATCCGGCGCATTCATGGGGTCCGCAGTCGGTGCAGGCCATCTATTGCTGACTGGCAAAAAAATATTATTTCCCTTCGCGGTACTCTTGCGCACCTTTCGAGTTGGTATTCATGCAAAAGGGTGTAAAACCCCGTTTTCAGGCCCTTTTTCTGCTTAATTCAGATCTTTTCATGAAGAAAGAGGAAGAAAAGATTAGGAAGGCAAAGGTAAAGATGGTACATTGGGAACCCACTGAAGAATGACCGAAAGGGAAAGTGAAAGTGGACAAGAGCCTGCAAAATGGCACGTTATTTGACAGTATGAGATGAA
>CAIXCO010000047.1 GCA_903917955.1 uncultured Chlorobiaceae bacterium
ATCGCCACCATGACGAGTGTCGTCGAGTCGTGAGCCGTAGAGCCAGACGAGTGCACTCTCTCCCGCAAAGGCCCGGCAGGTTGTGACGATGGTGTTGATTTGCTCTGTTGTCAAGCGCATGGTGCGGCTGTTCTGTTGTGAAAACTTATGGGGTCACGCCATGGTGCGCCCCAACGGGCATCGCGATGTTCATTTCATACTGCATCAAACAACCCCTCCACATCAAGATAAAAGATTTTTTTCATTCCGGTGTAATCGTTTTCATCCAGTCTCAACGCCGCTGCAAAGAGTATTTTTCACAATAATTTCAGGCAGTAGCCAACAACATCCTTTTGCTGAATCATCGGCAATAACAAAGTTTTACAAACGGTAATAACAAAGTTATCTTACAGGAGAATATCAAAGTAGCATGGCAAAGTAACACCAATTCATGAAAAAAGATGGCAAAGCCAAACGAAAAGCTGGCTGACGCTTTGAGAGCGCTGAAGCGGTTGCAGGGCAAGTATAGTGGTGTGGTTGAATCGGGCGATCTCAAGGAGGGACAGCGTGCGATTCTGGTAGAGGAGGGGTTCCTGCGACTGGTTATGAAGGGGTGGTACGTCTGTGCCAATCCGCGTGATCATGAGGGGGATTCTACGGCGTGGTATGCCAATTTCTGGTCGTTTTTATCCGGCTATCTGGCAAAGCGCTTCAAGAAGAGGTACTGCCTGAATGCAGACGCATCACTCATACTCCATACACGGAGCACTCGTATACCCCGGCAAGTGACCGTTATTTCAAGGGAGAGTGGCACCTCGCTGCTCGACCTGCCTTATGGGAACTCAGTGCTGATCTACCCCGATAAAAAGAACGTGCCCCATCATCAAGTGGAGATAAACGGATTGCAAGTGTACTCTCTTCCGGAAACGCTCTGCAAGCTGAGTCCACAATCATTTATTAACAATCCACGTGATGCCGAAATTGCCATCAACATGATTGGCGATCCTGGAGAGCTTCTGGAAATTTTACTCACAAAAGAGGGAGCGGTTGCTGCTGCCGGGCGATTGGCAGGAGCGCTGCGTTTTGTTGGACGCACTGAAGATGCTGAGCGGATTCTCCACACCATGAAGTTGGGCAAATACGATGTTCGTGAAATAAATCCGTTTCTTATTCCTGTGCCAACCTTGGGAAATACCCGCGAACGGTCACCATACACCATGCGGTTACAATCTCTCTGGTCGGGATGGCGGGAAGAGGTACTGGCGCTCTTCCCGCCAGCACCGGGCCTTCCGCAGAACGCTGCGCTCTACATGGCTAATGTGGATGAGCGTTATGTTGTGGATGCTTATAACTCCCTTTCCATAGAGGGCTATCAGGTCACTGATGCACTCATTGACCGGGTTGCTCAACAGGGGTGGAATCCTGATGACGACCAGCAGGATAAAAAAGATCAGGATGCGCTTGCCGCACGTGGCTACTACCAGGCATTCCAGTCTGTCAGAACAAATCTGGAGGCAATCCTGAGAGGAGAAAATTCTGGAGCTGTTGTCAGGAGTGCTCATCATCGCTGGTATGCCGAACTTTTTTCGCCATCTGTCGCAGCCGGTCTTCTGGAACCTCATCAACTGGCTGGTTATCGCAGTGGGCCCGTGTTTATTCGCAATTCAATGCACACTCCTCTGCCACGCGAGGCATTGACCGATGCAATGGAAACGCTCTTCAATTTGATTGAACAAGAACCTGAAGCCGCAGTCAGAGCGGTACTCGGTCATCAGCTTTTTGTTTTTATCCATCCTTACTACGATGGCAATGGCCGTATGGGGCGATTTTTGATGAATGCCATGCTTGCATCCGGTGGTTATCCGTGGACAGTGATTAGGGTTCAGCGACGCAGCGCCTATATGGCCGCGCTTGAAAATGCAAGCAGTTATGGTGACATAAAACCACTTGTACTTTTTATTGCTGAAGAGATGGGAGTGGCTCCGGGCTTTGAGTTTGAGGAAAATCGGCAATAACAAAGTTTTACAAATGGCAATAACAAAGTTGTTTTACATAGTTAAAATAATATTTAATAGCGTTTTAACGCCAACTCGCGAAAAAAGATTGCAACGCAAAATGCAAAATTTTCTGACGTTTTAAGAAAGCTGAAGCGGTTGCAGGGCAAGTACAGCACCAATTCGCGTAATCATGAGGGGGATTTTCAGCTCAGTTTTCTCGGTCAAAAAGTTCTATATTTTAGCGTGTAGTAAAGAAGTGTTAAGCTGTGTTGGTGATGTATTGATGCTTGTGATGGGCGAATGTTGTAATGGAGGTTGACGATGAAAAAGCTGCCAGTAGGGATACAGACGTTCAGCGAGATCATAAACGAGGATTACCTGTATATCGACAAAACCGGGATAGCCTGTCGCCTGATTGACAGGTTCAAATATGTCTTTCTGTCGCGGCCCCGGCGATTCGGCAAAAGCCTCTTTCTTGATACGCTGAAAAATATTTTTGAGGGGAGACGGGAGCTGTTCCGGGGGCTGCTGATTGAGGAGCAATGGAACTGGGGGGTGAAATATCCGGTCATCAAGATCAGCTTCAGCGGCGGGATTCATTCGAAAGCTGATCTGGAGGAGGATTTGTTGTACATCCTCAAATCCAATGAGAAGCGACTTGGGCTGGAGTGTGAAAATAGAGCCAGGGCACAACACTTCTTCGCAGAATTAATCGAGAAAGCAGCAGAGAAATATCAGCAAAAGGTGGTCATTCTCATTGATGAGTATGACAAGCCGATTCTGGACAATATTGAGAACATTCCAGAAGCTCTCATCATCCGGGATGGAATGCGCGACTTTTACACAAAAATCAAGGAGAATGACGAGTATCTGCGCTTTGCCTTCCTTACCGGTGTGAGCAAATTCTCCAAAGTGTCGCTCTTCAGTGGGCTGAACAATCTTGAAGATATCAGCCTGAACCCTGACTATGGCAATGTCTGCGGTTATACTCAGCTTGATCTTGAGACCACTTTTGCCCCATATTTTGAGGGGGTGGATATGGAGCAGGTCAAACGGTGGTACAATGGCTATAACTTTTTGGGTGACAGGGTCTATAACCCTTTCGATATCCTGCTCTTCATCAAAAACCATTATGTGTTCGACAATTACTGGTTTGAAACCGGTACGCCGCGTTTTTTGGTTGAGCTGATTAAAAAGAACAGCTATTTTCTCCCTGGTTTTTTAAACATCAACGTTAACAAGCGGCTGGTCAACAGCTTTGATATTGAAAATCTTGATTTGGAGACCATTCTGTTTCAGACTGGCTATTTGACCATCAAGCGGCTGATACCATCGGGCATGGGAGTTCGATACGAGTTGGGGTTTCCCAACAAGGAGGTGCAGATCAGTTTCAACGAGTATATTTTGCAATCGATGACGAGTGGTTCACAAAAAGAGCTGATCCGTAGTGAGCTGCTTGATCTTATTGAGGCCGGAGATGTTGGAGGTTTGGAACCCGTCATCAAGCGCCTTTTTGCCAGTATCGCCTATAATAATTACACCAACAATGATCTTGAGCGTTACGAGGGCTTTTACGCCAGTGTGCTCTATGCTTTTTTTGCCAGTATAGGGGTGGATATCATCGCCGAGGATGTGAGCAACAAAGGGAGAGTTGATCTGACCTTGAAGGCTGGGGGGAGAACCTTTCTTTTTGAATTTAAGGTGACCGACGGGGAGCCACTTGAGCAGATCAAGAGGATGAAATATTACGAGAAATACAGTGGCGAGCGCTATCTGATTGGCATTGTCTTCGACCCCAAGGCAAGGAATGTCAGCCGCTTTGAGGTTGAGAAGGTGTAGGCAAAGGGTGCTCACCTTCAACAATTTTGGGGGAAGCCAGCAACGCCCCCAAAAATTAGTGGCGTTCAGCTCATCTTGTACCCCGGTCCGCTGCCGCCTTC
>CAIXCO010000048.1 GCA_903917955.1 uncultured Chlorobiaceae bacterium
CCGGAAGAGGTGCTTGTTGCATCAACCGGCGTTATTGGCCAGCTCCTGCCGATGGAGAGGGTGCTCAACGGTATCTCCGCCCTTCCCTCCACCCTGCAGCGCGAGTCAGCTCATGATGTGGCACGAGCCATTATGACCACCGATACCTTTCCAAAATTTTTCACACTCGACGTTCAGCTTTCGGGCGGCAGTGTCCGTTTGAGTGGCATCGCCAAAGGCTCCGGGATGATTTGCCCGAACATGGCCACCATGCTCGCCATTCTTGCTACTGATGCGTCAATAGCTCCTGACAGCCTTCAGAAAGCGCTGAAGCTTGCAAACCAGAAGAGTTTCAACGCCATTACGGTCGATGGCGATACAAGTACAAACGATATGGTCTCCATTTTTGCAAGCGGCACCGGCCCTGAAATTCTAGCCGAGAGCGCCGATTTTGCCCTCTTTTGCCAAGCGCTTGAAGCATTGATGGCCTTTCTTGCCAAGCTCATTGTCATTGATGGAGAGGGTGCCACAAAACTGGTCACCATCACTGTCGAAGGGGCGGTTGATGACCGGGAGGCAGAGCTTGCAGCCAGAACCATTGCGCAGTCGAGCCTGGTGAAAACAGCCATTCACGGAGAGGATGCAAACTGGGGCAGAATCGTTGCAGCAGCAGGTCGTTCTGGCGCGCGTTTCAACCAGGAGGAGCTTGAACTTCATTTTAACGATCTGGCCATCCTCAAGCCGGGTTTTATTGCCGACTTCTCGGAAACTGAGGCATCCAGGGTTATGGCAAAAGATTCGTATACCATCACACTCCGTCTGGGCTGCGGCCCGGGGCGAGCAACCGTGTGGAGCTGCGATTTGAGCAAAGAGTATGTCGACATCAACGGAAGCTACAGAAGCTGACACTTCCCTTAACCATCAAGAGCAATTTTTCCGCAATGGAGACCTTACCGTGCAATGAACTCAATTTGGCCAGAAAAGCCCCCCATGCCGCTATCGGGCCAGTGCTTATTGAGGCGTTACCCTATATTCGCAAGTTTGAAGGGAAGACCTTTGTGATTAAATATGGCGGTGCCGCCATGAAAGATTCCTGCCTTAAAAGCAGCTTTGCCCAGAATGTTACCCTTCTGCGGAAAGTAGGTATCAAGATTGTGCTGGTGCACGGCGGAGGCGACGCCATTACAAAAACAGCTGAAAAGCTTGGAATCACGTCACGCTTTTTGCACGGACGCAGGGTTACCGACAAAGAGATGATCTCGGTTATCCAGATGACCCTTGCCGGAAAGGTGAACCAGGATATAGTTCAGTTGATCAGCGAGCATGGCGGCAAGGCGGTGGGTGTTACCGGCCTTGATGCCGATACCATCAAAGCTCTGCCCCACCCGAATGCTGAAACACTTGGCCTGGTGGGTGAGGTCGAGCAGATCAACACCGGCTACATTGATCTGCTCTGCGGTGCAGGACTCATTCCGGTCATCGCCCCGACAGGGTTTGACGACAAAGGAAATATCTACAACATCAACGCTGATGATGCCGCAAGCGGTATTGCCATTGCCCTGAAAGCTGAAAAGCTCATCTACGTCAGTGATGTCGCAGGCATTCATGTGGGCGA
Organism: uncultured Chlorobiaceae bacterium; assembly: GCA_903917955.1. Taxonomy (GTDB): domain Bacteria; phylum Bacteroidota; class Chlorobiia; order Chlorobiales; family Chlorobiaceae; genus Chlorobium. Next base: position 1,595 of record CAIXCO010000048.1, read on the forward strand.
TAGAATTCTCAAAACCATCTCTAAGGGCGAAGCCGCAGACTTTATTGAACAGGGAATCATTTCTGGCGGCATGATTCCTAAAGTTCTCTCGGCATTCAAAACGCTCGACAGTGGGGTCGGAAAAGTTCATCTCATTGACGGAAAATCAACACATTCACTCCTGCTCGAAATATTCACGCATGAAGGAGTTGGCACCCAGTTTATTGCGGAGCAGGAGAGTGATCAATTTTTAAACAGGTAAAGGCATGGAAGATATTCAAAAAAAGAAGGCCCCCGCTAAACGTGATTTTCTTGGCTTTTCACCGCTTGATGGCAGCAAGATTATTGAGTTGTTCGACTACTCCCTCTATATCAAGAAAAAAAGGAAAGAGCACTCCGCCGATACGCCATTTCTGCCACTGCGCAACAAAACAGTAGCCATGATTTTCAGCAAGCCCTCACTGAGAACAAGGGTCTCTTTTGAAATCGGCATCCATGAGCTGGGGGGATATGCCATCAACCTCGATGGCCAATCCATTGGTCTTGGCTCACGCGAATCGGTACAGGATGTGGCACAACTGCTCTCCCGCTACAACGATGCCATCGTCGCCCGCCTACACGAACATGCAATCATCGAAGGGCTTGCTGAGCACGCCTCTATTCCGGTTATCAATGCACTGACCGATCTGTCGCACCCCTGCCAGATACTGGCCGACGCATTCACGCTCTACGAAAAGTCTCTGTGGCATGAGGGAATCAAGGTGGTCTTTGTCGGGGATGGCAACAATGTGGCCAATTCATGGATAGAGCTGGCCGGAATGCTCCCCTTTCACTTTGTGCTTGCCTGCCCGGAAGGGTACATGCCAAACGAGGGAGTGCTCAAAGCCGCCCGCCAGAAAGGGATCAGCCGCATCGAGATTCTGCACGACCCGAAAGAGGCGGTGGCCAACGCCGATGTGCTCTATACTGATGTCTGGACCAGTATGGGAAAGGAGAAAGAGATAGAGGAACGCCTCAAGATCTTCTCCCCCTTTCAGATTAACCGGGCCCTGCTTGCGGAGGCAAAACCCGGTGCAGTGGTCATGCACTGTATGCCCGCACACCGTGGCCAGGAGATAAGCGCTGAAGTGATGGACGGGCCGCACTCTATCATCCTTGACGAGGCCGAAAACCGCCTGCATGTCCAGAAAGCGCTACTGGTGAAGCTGCTCAACCATGACGAGTACAGGAAATTTCACCTGACGCACCGGTTGCTGAATGCCGCAAAAAAAATCAGGAGTTGACAGGGGTGAGAGGAGAATGAACAAGTATGCACGGCAACTGAAAATCAGGGAGATTCTTCATCAACACACGGTTGGCAATCAGCATGACCTTTTGCAACTGCTCAGGGATTCCGGTATGCAGGTCGCCCAGGCCACCCTTTCACGCGACTGCGCTGAACTCGGTATTATCCGTTCCAGAACCAACGGAAACTATAAAATGGTTCTGGCGGATGATGATGCCGACAAGATTATCCAGGGGCTCGTCGGTATTGAGGTACTTTCAATCAATTCCAATGAAACCTCTATCATCATCATGACCCTTCCCGGCAGGGCCCACGGCGTCGGCTCCTGGCTCGATCAACTCAAAAGCCCGCTTATTCTTGGTACCATAGCGGGAGATGACACACTTCTTGTACTTCCCTCCTCAGTGCAGAACATTTCAGCACTGAAATCCTATATTCATAAAAATCTTTCCAAAAACTGATAATTCACTACACACCATGAGCAAGGAAAAAATTGCAATAGCCTATTCCGGTGGACTCGATACCTCCATCATGATCAAATGGCTGAAAGACAAATATGATGCCGAAATTGTTGCCGTTACCGGTAATCTTGGCCAGCAGAAAGAGATCGAAAACCTCGAATCAAAAGCTATCTCCACAGGCGCCTCAAAATTCCAGTTTCTTGATTTGCGCAAAGAGTTTGTTGAAGAGTACATCTGGCGTGCACTCAAGGCTGGCGCCCTCTATGAGGATGTCTATCCGCTTGCGACCGCACTTGGACGTCCCCTGCTTGCAAAAGCGATTGTCGATACCGCCCTCGCTGAAGGCTGCACCATGCTCGCCCACGGCTGCACAGGAAAAGGGAACGACCAGGTTCGCTTTGAAGTGACCTTTGCCTCACTTGCCCCTCACCTCAAGGTACTTGCTCCCCTGCGCGAATGGGAGTTCACCTCAAGGGAGGCTGAAATTGCCTACGCGCTTGAGCACAACATCCAAGTCTCTGCCACCAAGAAAAACCCCTACTCTATTGACGAGAACATCTGGGGAATCAGCATTGAGTGCGGTGTGCTCGAAGATCCAATGGTTGCACCTCCCGAAGATGCCTACCAGATCACCACGTCACCTGAAAATGCGCCGAACACTCCGACCGTTGTTGAGATTGAATTTGAAAAAGGTATTCCCCTCTCTCTCGACGGCAAAAAGATGAGCGGCCTTGACCTCATCATCCGCCTCAATGAAATCGGTGCAGCCAATGGCGTCGGACGTCTCGACATGATCGAGAACCGCGTTGTCGGCATCAAGTCACGCGAAATTTACGAAGCCCCGGCAGCAACCATCCTGCACTTCGCCCATCGCGAACTCGAACGCCTTACGCTCGAAAAATCGGTCTTCCAGTACAAGAAGAACATCAGCCAGGACTACGCAAACATCATCTATAACGGACTCTGGTTCTCACCAATGAGAAAGGCTCTTGATGCCTTTGTGGATGAAACGCAGAACCCGGTGACCGGTCTTGTGCGCCTCAAGCTTTACAAAGGTGGTGTTACCCTGCTTGGCCGCAACTCCCCGTACTCGCTCTACAACGAAGCGCTTGCCACCTACACCGAAGCCGACACCTTCAACCACAAGGCCGCAGCGGGCTTCATCCACCTCTATGGACTTGGGCTGAAAACCTACAGCGAAGTGCACTCCGCCAAATAAGAGCCCCCCTTTCAGTCTCCCGTGCAGGCCATTGTTTCCCGACCTGCACGGCGGTGGCTTGTACCCTCTACACAGGATCAAGGGTATCATCAGGATTACGAGCCACTGGTTCAAACTGGTCATTAACAAAATCATTCCCGTTCAGATGAAATGCTGGACAGGAAATCAATGATTTTTTCACGGCATCTACATCAGTAAAAACCGCTAACCATATTGAGATAAAACCGCTGCTGCAGGCCAGCCTTACAATTGCATCAAGAGTAATTTTTTTATGATGATATTCAATCAGACTGTCAATGGCGTATTTCAGGGTTTGCATTTTTTCAAGCCATCTCGGATCAGATTCGCCAGAAACAGTGACCTGTTTATTCAGACCGTATAACCGGATTAACCGTATGGCTTTTGCTCGCTGATTTCTGTTCAGTGTACCTGAAGGCTTGACAAATGGCAAGGCAGTACCATACTCAAAAGCAAAAGCTGTATTATGAAGATGCGGCCAATAATACATAGCCCTGTATGGAGACAATGGCGTTTTGCTCCCTTTACTGGAATTACACGAATTACAAGCCAATAAAAAATTGTCCCAATCAGACTCAAATTTTGGATACTTTTTTCTCGGCAGGATATGCTCAATTGCCAAAGCGTTGGTTACTCTCATTTCACACAGATGACAGTAAGTACCTGTTCTTTCCTTCAGAAAAGGTATCGCCTTGGTCCAATCAGTAAATATTTTTCTTATCCCTCGAACAGGGGTAACTGGCCAATTACCTTTATTAATCGGTCTCATCTTTATCCTTACTCTCTAAATAGGCCTTATAGACCGGATCATTCGTTTCATTTTTTATTACATGTCCAAGCAGGTCACTCACTTTTTGATAATCTTCAAGCGAGAAAACCTTGTTACCTTTTTCAATTTCAGATAATTGCTTTTTAGCTTTATTGTAACGCACATCAAAATCATCACTGCGAATATTTACAACACCCATAATGCCTGTTGCCACTTTGCTTAAGGGTAGATCTTCAGGAAATTCGACAAAATCCTCTTTGTCAAGGTTTCTAAGTTCATCACATTTAAGACTTTGTACGATAAAGGGCGAGTGTGTCGTCGCTATAAACTGAATTGCAGGAAACGTTTTTTTTAAATCAGAGACGACTCTTCTTTGCCAATTTGGATGAAGATGCAAGTCGATTTCGTCAATCAAGACGATTCCCGGGGTTTGTTTAATCGCGTTTCTCCCCAAGTGCGGATTGAGTTTGATACATCGATAAGCAATATCAGAAACCATACCAATAATGTTACGATAACCATCGCTCAGTTGACTGAAAAGTAATTTTTCATCACTCCCTTCAGGTGATTCAAAAAGACCAACAAGATCATCATCCTTAAAACTGAATGCCATTTCCTTCCAATGATTGTCAGGTATCATAGAAATGACACATTCATTGAAGGTTTCCAGAAATAATTTATCACTCTCCTGGTTAAACTTTCTTACTTCATCTTCATAGGTTTTATACCAGGAGAGAAACTCTTTACTTGAAGATTTAGGTGACAGGCAATTTATATAGGCCATGGCAACACCCTCTTCCTGTTTCTTGTACCCGGTTTTCTTTTTTTCATGTTCTGCCCAAAGTCGTCCTGTGCCATGATAAGCGATTACCGGAAAGGTAACGCCTCCTCCAGCACGACTTTTGACAAGCATCTTTTCAGCCTCTTTTTCAATATTTTTTGCCCCAATAAATGAAGTCCTTGTTGTACTCGTAATTTTTGGAACACTGATAATGCTCTCCATTTCCTTGCCATTGAGAACGGAAACAAAAGCGATTTCACCTGGAAGCTGAGGGCGGGGTTGCCCCTCAATGGTTTTTACCAGAATTTCATTTCTATTGATTCCTCTGGCTTCGCCATGCGCAACATCTATACCTCGTAAAAAACTGCCTGCGGCTATGGCCAATGCATCCAATACCGAAGTTTTCCCTTTGGCGTTATCTCCAATAAAAACAGTAAACCCTGGATTCAAAACAAAGGTTTTAGAGGCAAAACCTTTGAAATTTTTTACTTCTATTTTTCTTATCAGCATTGCAATCTGTGGTATCTTTGCAAAAAAAGGTTAAAAAACGAGCCGCCTGTTTTTGTAGTTTTCCCTGACAAGAGCAACTCTCCGGTACATTACAAACTCCGTGAAGTTTGTAATGCCATACCAAAAATATTTTTGACAGGGGGCAAAAGCCCCCTGTACCCCCAGAGGTTAATTGTTAAATGGATAAATGGTTAAAAAGCCCGGACAGGCCGCACCCGCCACTCGTTGATCTTGCTGTCGTTGATCTGGAACCCGTTGTCGAAAAACTGGATCCATGCGACGATTGCATAGTCCTCCGTAGAACTCCAGTAGACGCCGGAAGCAAAACCGCCAACAGCACTACGGTTGAGATAGAGCTGATTCAACTCCTCCTTGCTCGGCAAATACCAGTCGCTATAACCATTTTCCCGCAAATCGCTGCACGCTTTTTTCGCTGCATTCCAATTGTATTTATCCTCACCTGGCAAATCGGCTTCGGCGGCTATCAGGCCATGCTCACCGGTAGCATCAAGAAAAGCGACTTTGCCGCCGCCATACCTGTCGCCAATCGCAAGTGTTTTTGAGTTCGCTGATTTTTGTTGGGCGGAAGTATCTCCCTTGAGTGAGACTGATGTTGCCCTTGGAATCGGACTTGGCCCTGAAACGACTGACACTACACTTTGAACAATTGAGGGTGAAACTCGCGATGATGATAGCTTGTCAGGTAACGGGATAATTTCGTTAATAGCAGTGATGAGTTGCTGAAACTCAAGATTATCACTGTTTTTTTTCCAGTTTGAGAGATCGGCAGCCTGGATATGACCAAGTCCAAACGGCGGCTTGACTGCATCAAGCAAAAGTGGAATCAAAATATTTCGATTAAGAGCCTCATCAGCTTCTATATGAACCCAATTAGACTTTATTGAATCAGATGACCAAGCAACAAGCACGCAACTCGACTCATCAAGTTTCTCTTTGAGATAAATCCGCCATTGTTTACCGATTGGAGTTTTTTTATCAATAAAAACACTCCAACCTCGCTTTTCAAGCTCTTGTGCAATTGGTATGACGCGCTCTATGTCTTCATGGGCGTAGCTGAAAAAAATGTCGGACATGAATTCACGGTTGACTCTGTTATGGCAACTCTCCATTATCTCCGCCAATATAGCCTTTTCCCTCTTTTTAATGCAAAGTCAAGTATGATGTTGGTGATTTTTGCCACTTGTTATCGAAAAGGGCGAGACCTGTTCCGTTGCTTATTGACAAGGGTAAACTTGTCGAGGCGCGCACTGGGTTTTACCAGCTTTAACCACCAGGGCGAAAGGTGCCTGGCGAGTATGGTACGACGCAAGGAGTAGGTGTGGTAGTGCCTCATCAGGCCAAGGTAAGAGTTAATGCTGCTCTGAAAAGCTGCTCGCTCTGCATGGTAGGGTTTATGGCGTTGTGCGATGCGGTTATAGGTCAAAAGAGCACGATAAAAGTTGCCTTTGGTACGGTTGGCAACATAGATTCTCCGGGGCTTGATAATAACTCCCAGATAGTTGACTCCCTGCGAGTAATGCTCAAGAAAAATTTTATGGGGATGCAATGTCAAACCAAGTTCCCGCTTCAAATACATGCGTATGATCGGCAAAAGGGAATGCAAAACTCCCCTGCTGTGGTGAACCGCAACACAATCATCAACGTAGCGACCATAGTATCGCAAGCTGAGGGTGTGTTTCATGAAATGATCAAAGCCATTGAGATAGAAGTTGGCAAAAACCTGGCTGGTCAAATTACCAATCGGCAAACCACACCCTGGACGGGAGTAAAAAAGGCTTTTGTCGTCCGGCAGCCCTTTCCAGTTTGCACGCCTGCCCTTGATGATACAGTTGGCCGCCGGATCGTAAAAAACAACCTTGCGGCATAGCTCAAGAAGAGTCGGACGGTCTGGAAGATAGTAGTTCGACCTGATAAACAGCTCCAATTGATGGTAAAGGCGTTTACGGTCGATGCTCATAAAAAAGCCCTTGATGTCGATCTTTAAAATCCAGCAATCACGGCTGTAGTTTCGAGAACATTGCCGGATAAACCGGTCAAGGCGCTCAATGCCTTTATGTGTTCCTTTCCCCTTGCGGCAGGAGTAGCTGTCGGCAATAAACTCTTTTTCAAACAATCCGTTCAGTTTATTGATAATGAGATGGTGCACTACACGATCACGAAAATCAGCCGCAAATATCTCTCGTTTGACAGGTTTATCGACAATAAAGGCTATGGAGTTTCCAGGCTGGTAATTGCCATTATTAATCTCTTCACAGAGAAAAATGAGATTTTGCTCATAATCAAGTTCAAATGCCATAGCATTTTGTGTCTTTCGCTTATGACGACGGCAACTTTCGTAAGCTTCAAACAGCTCGGCAAGAGCGATTGGCGCAGGTGGAAAGAGTTCGAGTTGCAATGGCAAGGGTTCCCTCATGTATAACGCCCGGAGAGGATTTCATCCGGGCGATACACTTGCTTGTTCAAAACCCCGGACAGGCCGCACCCGCCACTCGTTGTTCTTGTTGTTGTTGTTCTGGTTCCCGTTGTCGAAATTCTGGTTCCATGCGTTGTTTGCATTGTTCTCCGTAGAACTCCAGTAGACGCCGGAAGCAAAACCGCCAACAGCACTATCGCAAAGATGTTGGTATACACCAAAAGCGCTTTCAGTGCATTTTCCTTTACAGCGCCCCAATCTTCAATGTTGGTCACAGATTGGCGCCCAGTCTCTTTACCGCTTTTGAACAAAGCCTTGCTCGCTTCCGCCGACCTTGACCGATGGAATTCAGGCACCTTTCACCATTCCGGCATTACGCCATCCGGTGATTTGTTTACCAATCCCTTCCATGAGCCCCGCAATTTCGGCTTGTTTTTTCATGGGCAGAATTTTCAGATCAACACATAATCTCACCTCCAGTTTAAGGATTTCAAAATCGTCAAGAAAGAGTTCAAGATACTCTGTCTTGCTTTTGGCCTTGTTGGCCCTGTAGATACTCCTGACCAGCACCAGGCTGTCGCGCTTGAGATCCTGACCCAGAGTGTACTTGTATTCACGCGGAAAATCTCTGGTGTACTCAAAAATTTTCAAAATCAGGGAGTAGACATCACGGTAAACCGGTAGATCGTAATAGAGAGCCATACCAAAAATATTTTTAACAGGGGGCAAAAGCCCCCTGTACCCCCAGAGGTTAATTGTTAAATGGATAAATGGTTAAAAAGCCCGGACAGGCCGCACCCGCCACTCGTAGTCCTTGTAGTAGTAGTACTGGAACCCGTAGTCGAAATTCTGGAACCATGCGAGGTACGCATCGTACTCCGTAGAACTCCAGTAGACGCCGGAAGCAAAACCGCCAACAGCACTCCTGTTGATATAAAGCTGGTTCAACTCGCTCTTGCTTGGCAAATACCAGTCATCCTTACCACCACCCCTGTATGCCCTTGCCACTGCTGCAGCGCTGTTGGGAAACGTTGCGGCAGGGTATTTTGCCAATATATTGTCGGTATTGGCTTTACCTTCACCTATTCTTGTACTGGTATTTAACAACTCCTGACATGCATAATCGCTCTTGTTTTCATTTTCATATTGGCCGGTACTCCAGCGATATTCACCTGTTATTAACTTTCCAGTCCAAGCGTCAGTGTATGGAGTGCTTATGTCTGTTTTGGCTGCAATCAAGCCGTGTTGCTCTCCCTCAACATAACCTTTGTCCCCCGGCTGAAAAATATAGGCTACTTTACCCCCACCATACTCATCGCCGATTTTCAGCTTTCCGTGACGGTACTCATCTGTCACTTTAGTCAAAAAGCTTTTTACTTTTTGCCATGATTCAAAAGGGTTTTCACTCGTCACTTCATTAAAATCGGAGCGAAACCATGGTTGTTCTTGCCTGTTGATCGTTTCCAGCCGAACTTTTTCAACAGCGTCATTGTTGGTTTTCGGCAACTGAAGTGTCGCAAGCTGCTTGCTACTGAAAAATGCCTGCTCCCAATTTGTGGCATATCTGATCCGGAAAAGATTCATCTCTTTTGCCTCCCTGAAATTGGCAAAGCGAAGATCTGTGCTCTGAAAATTGGTATACACACCGAAAATTGCTCCCTCAAAATTGGCTGAGGGAAGGTCAGCTTCCTCAAAATTGGCACCAGCAAGAGTTGCTCCCTGAAGTTTCGCGTTGCCAAGTTTTGCTCCCTGAAGTTTTGCGTTCCTCAAGTCAGCTTGCTGGAGATTGGCTCCAGCAAGGATTGCTTTCTGCAAAAACGCTTCGCTGAGATGTGCGCCCTGAAGATTGGCATCCCGAATAATTGCGCCTTGCAGCCTTGCTCCGATGAGGTAGGCCCCCTGAAGATTGGCGTTATTCATGTCGGCACCAGCCATATCGAGCCCTTGAAGCCATGCTCCATGAAGATCTTCCCGCTGGAGATCGAGCGGACGGCGGAATGATTCAGAAAAAAATGAACCAATGACCGAGAACGTGACAAGCGCTCCAAAGAGTACCCATCGAGAGAAATTCCAGAACCGCCGTTTTGAATGGGATGGTACTTCGGATTCTGATGTTGAATCGGTCCCACGCTTGATCCACAGAAAAAGCAGTGAAAGCGTGACAACAGAGTCGAAGATATAAAAGGGAAGAATGAACTCCCTGAGGGCAAAAGCCTTACGGGCCATAATCCACAAGGTCAGTGGCACAAACCAGTAAAAAACAAGATTGGTGAAGAAGCGTGGCAGAGGTTCGGTAAAGCTGAAAATAACGGGAATGCTCTCGATTGTTGGCTCATCGTCAGGGCTTTTTGTATTCTTGAGATGCAGGCGCTCTCTTTCGAGTTGTAACCAGTGACCATAAACAATGTGCAGGTATGACAAAATGATAACAAGGAGAAATGGGGCTACGCGCAGAAAGCTCTGAAAAGAGATGGCAGTGCCAACTACCGGGGTTTGAATGGTTATATTGGCAACAAGAAGCGATTTGTCAGATTCGCCAAAAACCTTGAGCAAACAGTAAAACCCGATGCCGAGCAGCGCAAACATGGTTTTATTGATCGTTTTGGCATAGCTCTCACGCAGTTGCCTGATACTCTCCCGGTGACGGGAATCTTTGGGTGTCACAGGATACCGTAAGCGCCTCGGAGACCGGTTTTTGCCAGTGATTCTTTTGTGACTCCAGTGCGCCATGGTGTTCTGTTTGGTCATGATTATGCATCCCCCCCCTTCATGACAATATCAACCTGATAATGCGGCTTTCAAAAAGAAAAAGAACCGTGCGGATACTTTTGTTCTTCGCGGCAAAGAGAGTCGCCCACCCCATTCCCCTCTTGCTGGCCAAGAGAGAAATGTCGATATTGCTTTTCAATCAAGAGCAACAAACCTTGTAACAGAAGGAAAAAGAGCAATGAATAAAGCAGCCACGGGTATGCTGGCGCTTCTCTCTCTCTCAGTTGGTGCATTTGTGACAGGTTGCAGCCCGACGGTGAAAATTGAGGCCCCCGACAAACCCATTGTCATTAACATGAACATCAGGATTGATCACGAAATCAGAATCAAGGTCGACCGTGAGCTCGACTCACTGCTTGACACCAAAAAAGGCTTATTTTAACCCGGGAGGAACGGAACAATGAGAACCATTCGAACCATAGTGTCAAAAACGGCACTGCTCATGATGCTGATAATGAGTATGGCCGCAGCGGTCTTTGCGCTTGACTTGCAAACCGCTCGTTCAAGCGGACTGGCCGGAGAGGTTGACAACGGCCTTCTTGCCATTCCTCCCGGAGCGGCCAGTGAGGCCCGTCCACTGATTGAAACCATTAACAATTCCCGTCGTGCCGAGTATGCAAACGTTGCGGCAAAGAACAACCTGACAATTGAGGTGGTTGGCGGGATGATGTTCCAGAAAATCTATACCCGTCTTCCAGCAGGAACGTGGGTGCAGATTGAGGGGAAATGGGCAAAGAAGGCGCAGTAGGCAAAAAAAAGAGAGGCTCTTTGCAATGGCTGAGGCGCATCCTGTTTGCCATGCTTCTACTGCTGGCCCTTTTTCCGGCAGCAGCGTGGTTTTTTTTTCCTTGGTATGCACAGTCACTGACTGATCGTGCTCTTGCAGGGAAACCCTTTCATCTTGAAGTTTCTGGCGTGGGGTTGCCGGATTTTTCCGGGGTGAAATTTCGCTCGATGCGGCTGCTCTTTGCCGCACCGCCCGACGGTTGCAGTGGGGCTGCCGCTTACACGCTTGTGCTCACCGACGGATTGCTCTCCTGGCGTGTCGAAAAACCTGACACTCCTGCTGCACAAGCTCTTTTGCCACAAGCGTTCAAGGCTGCTGTCACCCTCAAGGCTGATTCACTCACTCTGAAGCCAGAGAGTGGGGCTTTTGTTGTTGGTGACCGCAAACCAGCAATAACCGTTAGCGTAGCCATTTCCCACATGAACGGCCTTGCATTCTCTGTTAAACCGCTCTCTGCAGGGTACTTCATCGACCAGGCTACAGTCACAAGTGGCAAGCTTAGGCTTGAGGGAGTGAGCTTCAATGCGAGGCTCAGTGCCGCAAAAAAATGGCAGCAGCCCAGGGATTCCGTGCATGTTGCAAAGCTTATCAGTGACGGGAAAGAGATGCCTGTAAGTAACTTTAAGGCACTCTTTGGCTCTGGGCGTGATCCCCTCAACCCCTGCACTCTGATGTTCACCGACTGCTCTGCGGATCTCTTTGGATGGAAAGCCACAACAGAGCAGATTGCCTTTGACCTGAAAGAGAAAAGTTCCCGATTCGCCCTCAGCATGGAGGATATCCCGCTTGCGAAACTACCGGGTTTTGGGGGCGGTGGCATCAACACACCTTTTGCAGTCGGTCGGGTAAGCGGGGTTATTCCCGTTGACTTCCGGGATTCAATGCTGATTGTGCGTAATGCAAAGGTCATTACCGGAAAGGGCACAAGCCTTCTTTTTTACACCCGCGAGAGGATGCCCTACCTCTCTTTCGATATGGGTGGTGGTGAAGTGATTAAAAATCTTGATGCAAGAATAGTGCTCAACAGCCGGAACGAAAAACATTCGGGGCTTGCGATGAGCGGCATGTCGGCAACACTCTTTGGCGGAAGAGTCACCTCAACCCCTGTAAGCTTTGAGTCTTCAACCAGCACCATAGGGCTGACCCTGAAGTTCGACAAGGTTAATGCTCTTGAGCGGGTTCGCCTGCACGGCGATTTCGGGGGCTCCCTCAAGGGGGAAGTAAACGGGACTCTTCCGCTCAGCATCTCAAAAGGAGGCTTCTCAATACGCAATGCGCAGGTGCAATCTTCCGGCAGGGGCCAGCTTACCTTGGCTCCGCTGGTAACACAAAACAATGCAGAGAGCTCTGTTTTCGGCAGAGAGAGAACCGATGTAGATTATACCTTCAGCGAGCCAGAGCTGCTCATTAACCGTTCATTCGACGGATCGACCACCATCGACTTCAGCCTGAAAAACGTACTGCGCCGAACCGATGGTGGTGAGCTGCTGCTCCTCTCGCCCAGGGGCAAGCTCATGCTGTTGCATAACCGCAAAAACCTCAATATAGCCTCCCTTTCAAATTTCAGTGCAGGAGTATTTGGCGGAAAAATAGCCGTCGAGCATATCGACTATGATATGGCCAAAAAGAGTGGCGAAACCGTGCTGCAGATCAACAACATCCCGATCCAGAAGCTGCTTGAGCTTCAGGGTACAAGCAAGCTCTATGCAACCGGAAATGTAATGGGGAGTATTCCAGTAAAAATGAGTGGCGAGCTGTTTGAAATCATGAATGGAGGGGTGAATGCCGAGCAGTCGGGCCAGATTATCTATGCCACGACTCCAGAAGAGCGAGCGGCAGCAAATCAGGGGCTCCGGGTCACCTACGAGGCGCTCTCTAACTTTCTCTACGCAGAGTTGCTCTCCACAATCACCATGGCCCGGGATGGCACATCAACCATAGCCATACAGCTCAAGGGGAACAACCCCGAATTTCAGGGCGGGCGGCCTGTGGAACTGAACCTCAAGGTCGAACAAAATTTGCTCGACCTCATGCGCAGCCTCTCACTCGCATCGAATATTGAACAATCCATCTCCAAAAAGGCGCTTCAACGGCAAAAAAAATAGCGGTTCAAGATTGGTTCAGAGTATTTTGCACCATCCTGGAGAGCGATTTGAGAGAGAATGGCTTCTGGATAAAATTGACTCCTTCGTCAAGCAGATTATTATGAGCGACAATATCACTTGAATAGCCTGACATAAAGAGCACTTTGAGTGACGGACTGAGCTGTTGAAGTTTTTTAAAAAGATCACACCCGTTCATTCCTGGCATGACGACATCAGTCAAAAGAAGTTTAACGACTCCCACCGACTCTTTGGCAAGCAAAATCGCTTCATGGGGCGATGCCGCTGTGAGTACACTGTATCCTTTGTTTTCAAGCTCATCCTTGCAGAGTACCAGAATTTCGGGCTCATCTTCGACAATCAGTATTGTCTCTTTGCCGTAGAGGTCTGAGGGTAAGGGTTGTTTATCAGCAGCCATCTCGGCCTGCACCTCCTCCTTGTATCGTGGCAGGTGAATTTTAAAGGTGGTTCCCGCCCCTACTTCGCTTCTGCACTCAATACAGCCTTTATTCTGTTTGACAATACCATAGACGGTCGAAAGCCCCATGCCGATACCTTTTCCCTTCTTTTTTGTGGTAAAGAATGGCTCGAAAATATGAGGGAGGTGCTCTTTTTTTATACCCTTGCCAGTATCAGTGACAGAAAGGGTTACGTAGTCACCAGGAACCTTGCAAAAATGGTGGGGAGTATCAAGAATTTTACGCTCACAGGATTTGCCGATTTCGATAACAATGCTGCCTGCGTTGGTGATGGCATCACGGGCATTGATACAAAGATTGACGAGAATCTGGTCAAGTTGTGACGGATCGGCCTTTACCAAAACAGGAACTGTATCGGGCATCCAGACAATGGTGATATTTTCACCAATCACTTGCCGCAGAACCGTGAGCATCTTTTCGATCAGAGTATTCAACTCTACAACGATTGGCATTACCGTCTCCTTTCTTGCAAATGCAAGAAGTTGACGGGTAAGCTCTGCAGATCGGTTGGCCGCCAGAAGAATGTTCTTGAGGTTGTATTGCAAGGAGTCATCATGAGCAGGCGTTTTATCGAGCGCCATTTCGATATTGCCGAGAATCACTCCAAGCATATTGTTGAAGTCGTGGGCGATTCCTCCGGCCAGTTGCCCCACGAGATCCATTTTTTGCGACTGGGTCAATGCTTCCTGCATCTCATGCCTACGCAATTCTGCCTGTTTGCGGGAGACAATATCCCAGGCAACATCGGCAAGGGTACTTAGCAGTTTGAGATCATGATCATCATAAGCCTCCCGCTTGTTGCCTACTCCAAGAATGGCCATAACCTTGCCCCCCTGAAGCATGGGGACAAAAAGAGTGCGCAGGATTTCGGGATGACCAGTTGGCCACCCGATTTGCTGATTTTCTCGCGCGCTGTAATCGTTAATAATCACTGCCTGCTGCGGTAAAGTGCCGCTCCATAAACGAGCGTCAGCGAGCGGCGGATGCTGCAGGTCACCGTTCGCACCATGCATCGTTTTCTGGATATTCGAGGAGGTAACCCACAAGGAGGGAGATGATGGCTCCTCCTTGATAATGTGGCAGAAACCAATGGTACTCTCTGTAAGCTTTTCTGCCTCGTCAAGTGTAACCCTCATGATTTCCTCTACCAAATTGGACTCTGCCATCTGGAGAATACGCTGTCGAAATACCGCAATGGATTCAAACTGTTTGCGTCTGGTAACATCAAAAATCATGCCAATCGTGCCGCCCTGATATTTTTGTACATGCACATCTCCCCAAAAAATCGAACCGTTTTTTCTTTTCAAACGGTGCTCAAAAACCCTTTTCTGCGAAAAATCCGAGATCGTTTCAAAGAACCCTTCGAGAGCCATTGGAATATCATTTTCCACAAGAAACTCTGTAAAGCAATGGCCAATCATCTCATGCGGCATAAAGCCTGATATCTTTTCGGAAAATGACGACACATAGGTAAAAATTCCGTCCGAATCACATATAAAAAATTCCCCATCCAATTGATCAATGATAGATCGGAATTTATTGTCGCTGATTTCCAGAGCGTATTCAGCCTGCTTACGATCGTCGATGTCGGCACCAGTTGCTATCAAAAAGGGATTGCCATCAACAATGAGCCTTTTGGCCTTCAAGAGAAACCACCTAAATTTGGGTCCACCACAAGAGAGTATCCTCACATCGGCAAACTCTTCAAGACCTTCACTCAAAACATGCCTGATTTTTTCCTCGATCAGCGCCCGGTCGTCCGGATGAATGATGGTTATCGCATCACTACCCGCTATCTCGCTATCGGATTTACAGATGATTTCGTCACGCATACATGCATTCCATGCGACAAATCGTCCGTTACCATCAATCATAGAAACAACTCCAGGCGTGGCATCAATAAGCGCCTGAATAAAATCCTCCCGATTTCTTGCCGTATCGTTTTTTTCTTCCTGCATGGCCGTTTCAGTAGTGTTTTGGAGGATCCATGAGTAATGACGACGTGCTGTTCAGTTCTTTGCCGTTATGAGATTCAGCAAAAAAAACTGCCACACCACAATAACAGGAAAGTACTATTTAATTTCAAAAATATCTTTATTCATTCATTGAGAAATACGGTAAATAGGCAGGATCGTAAATTTTTTGAAGGGTTGCGCACTTTACCTGAAATTGGCAAGTAAAAAACGCTCACCCACCCACCGAGGGCTCGCTTGCTGGCACAAGGCAAAAAGACAAAATTGACTATCTTACCAAACAGTTAAATTTCTCAAACAATCAATACCTCTATGAGCAGCAAAAAAGAATTACTCTGGCAGAGCCGATTTTCATTACCTTTTGACCGCGACGCTCTTTTGTTTTCGTCGTCGGTTCATGTCGATAAAAAGCTCTATCGTGAGGATATTCAGGGCTCTATAGCCCATGTTACCATGCTTTCCGAAGAGAATATTGTCAGTGTTGAGGATGCGGCCCAGATTATTGCAGGACTCCGCGAGATTGAGGAGGAGCTTTCGAGCGGTACACTTCTTCCCCATTGGGAGGACGAGGATATTCATACGGTCATTGAGAACCGACTGAAGGAGATGGTTGGGGCGGTTGCCGGAAAACTCCACTCTGGCCGGAGCCGCAACGATCAGGTGGCAACCGATACCCGTCTCTACATGCGCCGCCAGATTGTCGAACTTCAGGAGGCTCTGGAAGGACTGTTAAAGGTTCTTGTTGAAAAAGCAGAGTGCTACCATAAAACCATCATCTTCGGTTATACCCACCTGCAGCGAGCCCAGCCGATTTCTGCCGGGCACTACTATCTGGCTTACTTTAACATGTTCAACCGCGATCGCCAGCGTCTACATGATCTCTCGAAAAGGGTCAATATCTCCCCTCTCGGTGCAGCGGCCTTCGCGGGCAGCACTCTACCACTCAATGCACAAAGAACTGCGGTGCTGCTTGGTTTTGACGATCTTTTTTCAAACAGTATTGATGCTGTCAGTGATCGCGATATTGTTATTGAGTTTATCTCCGACTGTTCCACGATTATGATGCATCTGTCGCGGTTTGCAGAAGACTTGATTCTCTGGAGCTCCTACGAATTCGGCTATCTTGAAATCAGCGATGCTTTTGCAACGGGATCGTCAATCATGCCACAGAAAAAAAATGCCGATATCGCCGAACTGGTAAGGGGTAAAACGGGAAGGGTCTATGGAAATTTGATGGCAATGCTGACTATTATGAAAGGGCTCCCACTCTCCTACAATCGCGACATGCAGGAAGATAAACAGCCTCTTTTCGACAGCGCTGAGACAACGATCGGAAGTGTCACCATTTTTGCAAAACTGCTTGAGCACACCAAACTGAAGGAGGAGCGGCTGGCCAAACTGACGGCGGAGGATCTCAGCCTTGCGACAGAAATAGCCGAATATCTTGTGCGCCGTCAAATTCCGTTCCGCGATGCCCACCGCATTACTGGTAAAATTGTTACATGGAGCATCGCTTCGGATGTTACCCTGCCGAACATCCCGATAGAAAAGTTCCGGGAGTTCTGTGAAGCTATTGATCCGGATATTTATGACTGCCTCAAGGCCGACGTGAGTGTAAACTCAAAAAAGACATACGGCAGTTGCTCATTTGACTCTGTTGCACTCCAGATCGAAATGGCAAAAAAAGAGCTTTAATGCGATAACGGCAGGGCTTTGGCTGGTAGTTGCACGGCCTCAAGCTCTGCCAAATCGGCAACCACGGCCACAGACTGGTTGAGAACGACATCTTTACTCAGCTCTTTAGTGGTATCAGGCTCCTTGACCCACTCTTTCTCGATCCTCTTTATCGTCTCTGTTTCCGACTTAACGGCTGCATCCTGAAGCGATACCGACTTCTTTTTACGGATCTGGTCGAGGATATCCAGATCACGCAGATAGCTCTGATAGAGGGTATCCTTCGATGAGCGTTCCTGAAATTTTTGCCGAAGTATCCCGATTTTCACTTGGTTGATCTCTTCCGTAGGAGTGTAAAATGAGGGGGTAATGGTGCTCCATGGCAGACTGCTGGTATAAGTATCCTCTCCAATCCTTGCCGTGTCGATCATGGAGGGCATGGTAATATCCGCTTCTACCCCCTTATGCTGGGTGCTGCCTCCAGAGATCCGGTAAAACTTTGCTATTGTCAGTTTTATCTCGCCAAGATCTTGCTGCTTTCCGGAAACAGAGTCAGCTTTTGAGAGTTTGAGTAAGCTTTGTACGGTTCCCTTCCCGAAGGTTCTCTCCCCGACAATAACACCGCGACCATAATCCTGAATAGCCGCAGCAAAAATTTCGGATGCCGATGCGCTGTAACGATTGACCAGCACAGCGAGAGGGCCGCCATACTGCACCCTGCTGTCTTCATCCTTGAGTACCATTTTTCCGCCAGTCGAGTTGCTGATCTGGACGACGGGACCGCCGGGAAGAAAAAGTCCGCTAACACTTACAGACTCTTCAAGTGAACCACCTCCATTATCACGCAAATCAATAACGATGCCGTCGACATGCTCGGTATTCAGTTCGTTAAGGATGCGGGCGACATCGCGGCTTGTGCTGTTGTAGTTGCCCGTATGCTGCTGCTCACCTTCAAAATCGAGATAAAACGAGGGTATGGTAATAACGCCAATTTTTTTTGCGTTCTCCACTATAATACTTTTCTTTGCCGCCTGTTCCTGCAAGTCAACCTTATCGCGAACAAGTTCGACTATTTTTTCAGGCCCGCGTCCGCCCTGGCTTGCCGGGAGAATTTTCAGACGGACAAGAGTGCCTTTCTTTCCACGAATCAACTTTACCACATCATTGATTCTCCAGCCGAAAACATCAACAATATCACCCACTCTCCCCTGACCGACACCAACAATTTTATCCCCTTTTTTCAGGGTATTGCTTTTGAATGCTGGCCCTCCCGGAATAAGTTCATTGACAACAGTATGCTCCCCTTCGGTCTGGAGTTTTGCGCCGATTCCCTCGAGTGAACGACTCATGTCGATCTGAAAGTTTTGAAACTCGTCCACAGAGAAGTAGCTGGTGTGGGGATCGAACGATGTTGTCAATGCATACGCGTAGGCGTGAAAAGCATCTTCCGGCGTCTGTCGGTTTAAAAGATTGAGTCGGCTTGTAAAGCTTTTTGCGATTGATCCTCGAATGGTTTTATCACTTTCTCCGGAATATTTCAAATTGAGCCACTGGTATTTCAGCTCTTTTCTCCACAAATCGGCAAGTTGACGCAGGTTGGCTGGCCATGGATCGCTCTTGCGGTCAAGGTCAAGGGTTTCCGGTGATGAAAAGTCGAGATGCACCGTATCGGCCTCGGCTTTCATAAAGCGCATCTTTTCCCTGGCCCGCTTGAGAAAAAGATTATAGATATCAAATCCAGCAGTTGCTTTACCAGCAAGAAATTCATCATCAATTGTATTGCCATACCTCGTTCTGAGGCGCTCGATATCACTTGCCAAAAAATAGCTTTTGCTGCCGTCAAGGTTTTCTACGTAACGGTTAAAGATCTGCTGCGACAGGGAATCGTTGACCGACACTTTTCTGTAGTGGTTCTGCAGCAGATATTTATTAAGAGAGTTACTGGCATCTCTCTCAGCGATGGTCGGTCTGAGGATTGTCACAGCGTTAACCACCGCCGATTCCCGACTGTTTCTGGCAAAAAGCGAAGTAACACTTCCCGACGCGACCATAAAGAGAACGAGACTTTTTCTGAGCATTGCCGTGTATAATTGTCTTTATGAGTAAACCCAGACGGAGGCTGGGGGAATATTTTTTATGACAAAACGTCTTCTTACCTGACTCTTGAAGTCTACGTCACCAAGAGGGTTGTTGAGACCATAAGTATACATGACACACCACTTGAGGAGACCGTTTCCATAGAGCGTGTTTATCATAGGGACAAACGACGCTTTGAACGGGTTGTTGATAAGTGGAATTGAGAGTACCAGCCCAAAGTGCTCGTCTACTTTTTTTAACTGTTCGAGTGCACATGAATTGATCGTCTTCAAATGGGGATAATTTTGCCGAAGTACCGCACAAAACTCCTGATCAATTTCAACCAGTAATGGGGTCAAACTTGAGATATGCTTTGTGATTGCTCCTGTTCCCGCACCGATCTCAATAACCGAGGTTTGATCAAGCTCTTTAATTGATTGAAACATAGCTTTTGCCAAAAACTCTGATGAGGGTATGACAGAACCAACACTCTGGGGATTTTTTAAATATTTCTTCAGAAACAGTATCTTTTTACGCATAGAGTTGTTGTGTGTTTTATGTTTTCTTGTCAGCCGCTGCACCCGCGTCGTCTTTCAATGCTACAGTATCAACGGCTTTGTTGAATTCGTTTTCAAGGTCAGCTTGTGCTTTTTTAAACTCCCTCATTCCTTTGCCGAGCCCCCTGGCCAACTCCGGCAGCTTTGAAGGACCAAAAAATAACAAGACGACAAACAGGATAAGCAACAACTCCTGACCACCCAGTCCAAACATGGTAATTCCTCCTAAAAGTTTACATGATCTCCAAGAGCTTTTTCAAAAGCCGCCTCTTTTTATCCCTCTTTGTGTACTACGCTCTCGACCTGATTTTCTTTCAATAAGCCTTAATTCCGCGAAGGCAACATCCGGGTTATGGTCTGCCGTTGGCTTGCCTTAATTCCAGCCAGGTCAGCAACAACTGCTGCTGACTGGTTAAGCACGGCATCCCTGTTTTTGCCCTTGGTCGAATCCTGATCCACAATCCATTGACCCTCAATCTGCTTTATCCTCTCTATTTCCGATTTAAAAACAGAATCCTGAAGTGATACCGCCTTTTTTTTGCGAATCTGGTTCAGGGTATTCAGGTCGTGGAGGTAACTCTGGTAATAACGGCTCTTCAAGGCCCGTTCCTGCTGCTTCTGGCGAAGCAGCGCAATCTCTTCCTGGTTCACCTCTACCGTCGGACGATAAAAGGAACGGGAGAGAGTACTCCATGGCAGGCTACTGCTGTAGATATCCTCTCCAACAACCGAAGTATCAATCATTGACGGCATGACAATATCGGGCACAACACCTTTATGCTGAGTGCTGCCTCCTGAAATCCGGTAAAACTTGGCAATGGTAAGTTTTATTTCGCCGAGTTCAGGCTGTTTTCCAAAAAAAGCAAATGGCCTGAGTTCAGAGATTTTTTTGAGGCTTTGAACGGTACCCTTTCCGAACGTTCTCTCACCAATGATAACGCCACGGCCATAATCCTGGATTGCTGCGGCAAATATTTCAGATGCAGATGCGCTGTAACGGTTAACAAGCACTGCGAGTGGCCCGCTATAAAGCACTCTGCGGTCTTCGTCCCTGAGCACCATTTTGCCCCCGGTCGAGTTGCTGATTTGCACTACAGGTCCAGTAGAAATAAAAAGTCCTGTAACATTCACCGACTCTTCAAGCGAACCGCCGCCGTTGTCACGCAAATCAATAACAATGCCATCCACATGTTCGGTATTGAGTTCATTCAGGATGCGAGCTACATCACGGCTTGTGCTGTTAAAATTGCCGGTGTTCTGCTGTTGACCTTCAAAATCAAGATAAAACGAAGGGATGGTGATAACACCGATTCGCTCTCCATTCTGCACAATAATACTTTTCTTTGCAGCCTGTTCCTGCAAATCGACCTTCTCCCGCAAAAGCGTGACTATTTTAGCCGGGCCTCGTCCCCCCTGGCTTGCCGGGAGAATTTTAAGGCGAACAATGGTATTTTTCTTTCCACGAATCATTTTTACGACATCGTTGATTCTCCAGCCAAAAACATCAACAATATCGTCCACTTTTCCCTGACCGACGCCAATAATTTTATCCCCTTTTTTCAGAGTATTGCTCTTGAATGCCGGCCCTCCTGCAATAACCTCATTGACAACGGTATACTCGCTTTCGGTCTGCAGTTTTGCTCCGATGCCCTCAAGAGAGCGACTCATGTCGATCTGAAAGTTTTCATACTCATCCGGAGAAAAATAGCTTGTATGAGGGTCAAACGATGTCGTCAAAGCGTAGGTATAGGCCTGAAATGCATCTTCAGATTTCTGGCGGTTCAAAAGATTCAAGCGATTTGTAAAGCTTTTTGCAAGAGTTGCCCGGATAGTCTTGCTGTTTTCTCCCGAATATTTAAGGTTAAGCCACTGGTATTTGAGCTCTTTTTTCCACAGCTCAGCAAGTTGACGCCGGTCAGTGGGCCATGGATCGTTTTTGCGGTCGAGATCAAGGGTCTCTGGTAGTGAAAAATTAAAACGCACGGTATCGGCGGTTGCCTTCATATACCGCATTTTCTCTTTAGCCCTTTTAAGAAAGAAGTTATAGACGCCAAATCCGACAGTTGCCTTGCCTGCAAGAAATTCATCATCAATACGGTTTCCATAGACATGCCGGAGACTTTCGACCTCACTTGCAACAAAATAACTTTTGCTGCCGTCAAGATTGTCGATATAGCGATTGAGGATCTGCAGAGAAAGAGAGTCATTGACCGACATCTTCCTGTAATGGTTCTGCAAAAGATATTGGCTGATATATTTACTCGCCTCCTCCTGGGCCGCAGTTGGCCTGAGGGTCACAACGGTTACGGCAGAAACAGCGCCTCCTGCATGGAGTGTAGATACCGGTACAGTACTTCCCAATACAACAATCATGAGAAGCAGATTTTTTCTAACCATTTTTTTTGCGTGGCGATTCAAAGGTTTGACGGCGGCATTCAAGCTGTTCTTGAATGAGAAAACAAATATACATATATTAAGTGGCACTTGTAAAACCTTTACCGGCAGAGTTCCTGAAGAGAAATTACCGCACATAATAATAAATAAAAGAGAAGCTTTCAATGGAAAAGAAAAAAATCAGTTACAAAGAGCTCGGCCTGTCCAACAGCCGTGAACTTTTTAAAAAAGCTGTGACAGGCGGCT
The DNA here is from genome assembly GCA_903917955.1 of uncultured Chlorobiaceae bacterium. Classification (GTDB taxonomy): domain Bacteria; phylum Bacteroidota; class Chlorobiia; order Chlorobiales; family Chlorobiaceae; genus Chlorobium. Next base: position 24,108 of record CAIXCO010000048.1, read on the forward strand.
ACGCGATACCTGCCTACAACTTCAACAATCTTGAGCAGATGCAGGCCATTATCCTCGCCTGTGTTGAAACCAGCTCTCCCGTTATTCTGCAGGTTTCAAAGGGGGCCAGAAGCTACGCCAACGAAACCCTGCTCCGCTATCTTGCCCAAGGTGCTGTTGCATACGCCACTGAACTTGGCAATCCAATTCCCATCGTGCTCCATCTCGATCATGGAGACAGTTTTGAACTTTGCAAAGATTGCATTGATTCCGGCTTCTCATCAGTGATGATTGATGGTTCACATCTCTCTTATGAGGAGAACATTGAGCTGACCAAAAAAGTTGTTGCTTACGCCCATCAATACGATGTTACCGTTGAGGGTGAGCTTGGTGTTTTGGCGGGTATCGAAGATGATGTTTCGGCGTCACACCATACCTACACCCAGCCGGAAGAGGTTGAGGATTTTGTTGCCAAAACCGGTGTTGATAGTCTTGCCATCTCCATCGGCACCTCACACGGCGCCTTCAAGTTCAAGCCAGGCGAAGATCCGAAAATCCGCCTCGACATCCTTACTGAAATTGAACACCGTATTCCTGGATTTCCCATTGTGTTGCATGGCTCCTCTTCCGTTCCGCAGGATCTCATTAAAACCATCAATGAGCATGGCGGAAAACTGAAGGATGCAATTGGTATCAGTGAAGATCAGCTCCGTCTTGCAGCCAAGTCAGCGGTCTGCAAAATCAATATTGATTCCGACGGACGTCTTGCCATGACTGCTGCTATCCGCAAGGTATTTGATGAAAAACCCGAAGAATTTGATCCAAGAAAATATCTTGGACCTGCTCGTGATGCCCTCAAAAAGCTCTATGTTCACAAAATCATCAACGTTCTTGGTTCTAACGGAAAAGCATGATTTTTTTGCTTCTCAATAAAAAAGGCGCCACTGGGCGCCTTTTTTATTGAGAAGCGATGTCGGTCATGTACTCTGAAGGAGGCGTAAAGCAGCATAAGCAAGTAATCCACTGCCAATTTCAAGGGCTCGTTCTTCAGGATTGAAGGTTGGAGAGTGCAGGGTATTGCCTTTGTCTTGCTGCGGGGAACCTGTCCCGATTTGCCAGAAAGTCCCCGGGCACTCCTGCAGGTAGTAGGCAAAATCTTCAGCAGTCATGAGGGGTTCACTTTCATGCACATTCTCTGCACCCAGATATTCCCGGCAAACACCCTCTGCTTTTTCAGTAACAGCAAGATCGTTGAAAAGTACCGGATACCCCTTCCTGATTTCCACTTCAGCCTCAACACCAAGTCCTGCGGCAACATGTGTTACCGTCTGACGCAACCTCTCCTGCACCAGAGAGCGTACCTCTTCGTTCATGGTTCTCATTGTCCCCGACATGGTCACCTGCCTCGGAATAACATTGGGCGCACTGCCACCATGAATGGAGGCTATTGAAACAACGGCCGGTTCATGAGGGGGCACAACCCTGCTGACCAGATGCTGAAGCGCTGTAATAATATGGGCGGCAGCAAGAACAGGATCAGCGGCCCGATGCGGCGCAGAGGCATGACCACCCTGCCCTGTCACGGTGAAATAGAGTTCATCGGTGGCAGCCATAAAACTCCCCTTGCAAAGAGCAACTTTTCCGGTTTCAACATTGGGAAAGCAGTGCTGACCAATAATAATTGATGGATTGAA
>CAIXCO010000049.1 GCA_903917955.1 uncultured Chlorobiaceae bacterium
CTGCAGAGTGTTACACGTGCCATATCGGCAAAAAGTGGCCTGAATGTTTTTACCACTCAGGATGTCACTTCCGTGGTCTACAAGGATGGCCACTATGAGATCAGGAGTGCCGGAGGTGGAGAGTATTCGGCCAAAACCATTGTTTTTGCAACACCCTCTTCGGTTGCCTCAAAGCTTTTGAAGGATATTGAGCCCGGCTTGGCAAGTCATCTTGGCCAGCTCAAGGCGGCTGATGTTGACTCCGTCGGGGTTATTGTTCGCAAGGAGAATGTGAAGCTCAAACCGGTTGCGGCCATTATTTCGCCCGATGATGTCTTTTTTTCGGTGGTTTCCCGTGATACTGTGCCTGACGATAACTATCGCGGTTTTGTTTTCCATTTTCAGCCGGGTCTGGATGAAAAGACCAAAAGAAGTCGCATTACGGAGGTGCTCGGTGTCGGGTTTTCGAAGATAGAGCATACCGAAGCAAAGCACAATACGGTACCAACATTGCAGCTTAATCATCATCAATGGCTTGAAAAAACCGATCAACTGCTGAAGGAAAAAAAGAGAGTGCTTTTGACGGGTAACTATTTTGGAGGTATGGCTATTGAAGATTGCGTCAGCCGTTCAAAAAGTGAATTTTCCCGACTGAAAGCGTAGGGTATTCTGACAAACCCCGGGCTCATTCGTCCGGGGGAGAGCTTTTTGTTTGTGTGCCTATGGAGATGAGTGTGGGTTTACAGGATTTTTTTCAGGGCGCTTACCTGTTGCCGGTGATCGTTGTTCTGGCTCTTCTTGCGCTTTTTCTGGGGGCAAATTCGCTCTTTCGCAGAATCTTGACCAGAATTCGCTCCTCAATCAGGGAGGTCAGCATTCCGCTGGAACTTATGGCTTGGCCATTTCGGCTGCTTCTCTCTCTCATCACTTTGGCCCTGCTTCCCTCATATTTGCCGCTCTCCGTGGAGATAAGAGATTTGCTCAATCACACTCTCCTTATTGCGGCCATTATTGCTCTCACATGGTTTTTCATGAGGATTTGCCTGGTGTTTGAGCAGTTTGTTCTTCAGCACTATGCCTCAAAAGTCCGTGAAAACGAAGTGGCAAGAAAAATTTCAACCCATGTCAGCCTTGCTCGCAAGATAGTGAATGTTTTGTTTGTGCTTCTTGCACTTGCCGGTGTGCTGATGACTTTCGATACGGTTCGCCAGGTTGGGCTGAGCATTCTTGCCTCCGCAGGTATTGCTGGTGTGATTCTTGGCTTTGCCGCACAGAAAAGCTTGACCACCCTCATCTCTGGTATCCAGATTGCCATCACGCAGCCGATCAGCATTGATGATGTGGTCATTGTTGAAAACGAGTGGGGCCGCATTGAAGAAATTACTCTCACTTATGTGGTTGTGCACCTCTGGGATCAACGCCGCCTTATTGTGCCCATTACCTGGTTTATTGATCGTCCGTTTCAGAACTGGTCACGCACTTCGCCGGAGTTGCTTGGTACGGTTTTTTTCTATACCGATTATACCGTCAAGCCGGAAACGCTTCGCCATGAGCTGGAGCGGGTTGTGGCGTCAACTCCTCTCTGGGACGGTCGTGTGGCGAAACTCCATATCACCAATATCACCGATAAATCGGTCGAGATACGGGCGCTGGTCAGTGCAGCGAACTCAACCAATGTCTGGGAGCTTCGTTGTCTGGTGCGCGAACAGTTGATTGAGTTTATCAAGAGTAACTATCCCGGATGGTTGCCAAAACTGACGATGGAGATGGAGCAGGGGAAAACGTTTCGTGAGGTATAAACAAATGTGATTTTTGTCATTTTTTCCATAGTTTCTCCTACCCGTTATGATCGTTGTCAACCTTTGCTGATGGAGCAAATTGACCAAGGCAAGGGTAGTAAAAAGAATTGTTTTTAATCAACTCAAAAGGAGGAGCGCATGGCGCAGGCAAAAAAAGGGGATACCGTAAGAGTTCATTACACAGGAACGCTTGATGACGGTACGATGTTTGACACATCGGCTGATCGCGAGCCACTTGAGTTTACCATCGGTGGCGGAGAGGTCATTGTCGGATTTGATATTGCAGTCCTCGACATGGCCCCCGGAGAGAAAAGGGTTTCGGTCATTGCTGCCTCGGATGCTTATGGCGTGCACAGCAAAGAGCTGGTCACGGACGTTGATCGGGAACACTTTCCTGCCGACATGGAACTCGAAATTGGCCAGCAGCTTCAGGTGGGATTAGCCGACGACCAGCAGGCCATTGTGATGATTGTCGATTTGAGTGAAACTGCCGTGACGCTCGATGCCAATCATCCGCTTGCAGGCCAGCAGCTCACTTTTGAAATTGAGCTTGTTGAAATTCTTTAAGCTACCGCTTTTTCAGTGCACCGAGCATGAAATACAGGGGTCGTAGGAGCGTACCATCATTTCGCAGAGTTTTTCTGTCTCCCTGTCATCTTTTCCCTCTTCAAGCGTCTGCAGGGCAAGGGCCCGCAGGTCGCTGTGAATGTTTCCATTATTCTGTGTCGTGGGGATGACGCAGTCCGCTTTGACCACATGTCCCGCAGCATCAGTTTCGATATGGTGATAGAGTATTCCGCGTGGTGCTTCAACTGCTCCGGTCGCGGCGCCAGCTTTGGGTGCATACGGGGCTTTTATCTCCTGGAGATCCAGGTCGAGCAGCGAGTTGATAAGCTGCTCCGCCTCTTCAAGGATGTGGACGCATTCGACGAGCTGGGCGATGTTGTTCATGAAGGGGTTGTGGCAGATCGGCCTCAGTCCGAGTTGTTCGGCGGCCTTTCGCGCGTTAGGATGCAGCAGGGTGTGGTTATTGTTGAAGCGGGCGAGTGCTCCGGATACAGAGGAATCGCGGCTCAGGCGGGTGAATTTTGAGGTCGAAAATTCACGGGTGTACTCGTTGGTCATCAAAAGATAGTCACTCTCATCCCGGTCAACACCGTCGGTTGAGACAAGGCGTCCGCCGATTGAGGGATAGCTTGCGGCGTTGCATAGCGAGACAAACTCGGTTTCGCGACTGAAATTGGGTATGACGAGGGTGCTGAAAAAAGAGCAGGCATTATCGAGTGCCGGTTTTCGCGCTTGAATCATGGTGCGCAGTTGCAGGAGCCTCTGCTTGTCGGGGGCCTTGCTGACTCCTCCAACCACAAGGCTGACCGGATGGGTGCAGCGCCCGGCGGTGA
>CAIXCO010000050.1 GCA_903917955.1 uncultured Chlorobiaceae bacterium
GGGCTTGTCAGTAGCGATATGGATGAGTGCGCCGAGCTGTGAGCCCGGATGAAGATAGGCTTCAACAATGCCATCCTCAGCATCAAGATAGACAAGGCACTTGAGGCTGATTTTTTCGCCCAGCTTGCCGGTCATGGTCTTAATGGCGTCGTCCACCGTTTCGCCGCCAAAGGCCTCACCGAGCGTCAGCGTCAAAAGCGCTTCGGGAGAGGTGGTGCGGGTTGCAAGTGCAAGGTCGGCAAGTGCAGCGGTAAAGCTGGTAAAATCTTCGCCACGGGCAACGAAGTCGGTTTCGCAATTCAGTTCAAGAATCAGACCGGCTTTATGGTCGGCGGTCATTCTGATGGCGACCATACCCTCACGGGCATCACGGTCTGCACGCTTGGCAGCAAGGGCTGCTCCTTTCTTGCGCAAATAGTCGATAGCCTGCTGCATATCCCCGCCGGTTTCATCGAGGGCTTTTTTGCAGTCCATCATACCTGCGCCTGTTATATCACGAAGACTTTTAACGTCTTTTGCTGAAGTCTGGCTCATTGAAATTTCGCTCTTATTGATTTATTGGCTCTGTTTATTCGCTGATCTCTTCTTTTTCGTCACCACCGTTCTCTTCGACTTCATCCATCTCGGCAAGCACCTCATTTTCGACCTTGAGTTCGCGTGCCTTGATGACGATATCAGCAACGGCCTTGACCATCAACTGAATAGAGCGGATGGCATCGTCGTTGGCTGGGATGACGAAATCAACCAGTTCAGGATCACAGTTGGTATCGACCATGGCAATGATGGGAATACCGAGTGAGCGAGCCTCTTTGATGGCGATATGCTCTTTTTTGATGTCAACAATGAAGAGTGCGGCTGGAAGACGGTTCATGGTGGCAATACCACCGAGGATCCTCATGAGCTTCTCTTTTTCACGGCCAAGCATGAGGCGCTCTTTTTTGGTAATCATATCGTAGGTGCCGTCGGTCGCCATACGGTCAATCGAGTTCATGCGGCGGATGCTCTGGCGAATGGTCTGGAAATTGGTAAGCATACCACCCAGCCAACGTTCGCAAACGTAAGGCATACCTGCGCGCTCTGCCTGTTCGGCAATAATGTGTTTGGCCTGTTTTTTGGTGCCGACAAACATAATCTCGCGACCTGTCTGCGCGATTGCGTCAAGCGCCTTGAGTGCCTCATCGGCAAGAACGACGGTTTTCTGCAAATCGATAATATGAACACCGTTCTTTTCCATGAAAATGTACGGCTTCATTTTTGGGCACCAGCGGCGTGCAAGGTGACCAAAGTGCACTCCTGCGCGGAGCATCTCTTCAAGCTGAAAATGTGACATGTCTACTTTTTTGTGATTAAGTTGTTCCTCTACCAGGCTTCTACCATCCGGTATCCGGCGCAGGGCGTCGGACACTTCCGGAAAGATTCATCTGAATGAAACTCAGAATGGCATGGTATGCGAAGTTGTTTTCTGAAATACCGTAAAACGTAACAAGAGCACCACAGGATTAACGTTTTGAGAACTGGAAACGTTTGCGGGCCTTTTTGCGTCCGAATTTTTTGCGCTCAACCATACGGGGATCTCGGGTCAAAAGCCGCTCTGTTTTAAGAATGACACGGACAGCTTCATCAAACTCGGTAAGGGCACGGGCAATTGCAAGGCTCACTGCACCTGACTGACCACTTACACCGCCTCCCTGAACATTGATTTTGATGTCGAACTCTTCGGCTCTTTCGGTAATGACGAGAGGGCGAAGGGCCTGCTGGCGTTTGAATTCATCCTTGAAATACTCTTCAATCGGCAGCTTGTTGACAATAACCCGGCCCTTTCCCGGAATCATAAAAGCTCGAGCCACCGAGGTTTTACGGCGACCTACTGTATCGATAACCTCTTTCATTCCCAATGCTTTAATATTTAGTTTACCTTCATTTCAACAGGAGACTGCGAAGCGTGTGGATGTTCTGCGCCTGCATAGACCTTGAGCTTTCTGAACAACTGACGACCGAGATTGTTGTGCGGCAACATGCCCCACACCGCATTTTCGATAATTCTCTCTGGTTTTTTCTTCAGCAAATCCTTAACGTGGTCAACTTTGACTCCACCTGGATACTGTGAGTGCGAGAAGTAGCTTTTCTGCTCCTCTTTTTTGCCGCTGAGCGCAACTTTTTCGGCATTGGTTACCACAATGAAATCACCGGTATCGATATGCGGCGTAAACTGTGGCTTATGCTTGCCCCTGAGCACGTTTGCAATCTCGGAAGCCATGCGGCCCAAAACCTGACCTTCGGCGTCAACAACGTACCACTTGCGTTCAACTTCTGCCGGTTTTGCTGAATATGTCTTGAAACTTATCGTCTTGCTCATTCTCTTGCTCTTGATTATCTGAACTTTTGCGGAAAAATAAAGTCCGTCAATGTAAATTATTCCACTTAATTCTACAAATTATACCTTATATCTCAAAAGGAATTCCCTTGTGGGCCTCTGTCAACTTTTTTTATCAAGACCGCGTCTGTTCTTATGAAGCCTTTAATTGCTCTGGTAGGCCGTCCTAACGTCGGCAAATCCACCCTGTTCAACCGAATCCTGCGCCAACGAAGCGCCATCGTCGATCCAACCCCCGGCGTTACAAGAGACCGCCATATCGCAGAAGGTGAGTGGCAAGGCAAGGAGTTTTTGCTGATGGATACCGGCGGCTACAATGCCGAGGGTGACGTCATCAGCGTGGCAATGCTTGAGCAGACCCTGACGGCCATCCGTGATGCCGATATTGTTATCTTTTTAACCGATGTTCGTGCAGGCCTCTCCTACGGTGATCTCGAACTCGGACGACTGCTGCAGAGAACGTTCCGGCACAAGCAGCTCTTTTTTGCGGTGAACAAGGTCGAAACCCCGCAGCTCACCATTGACGCTGCGTCGTTCATCAGTACCGGATTTACCAACCCCTATTTCATCTCGGCACGAGACGGAAGCGGAGTTGCCGATATGCTTGACGAAATTCTTGAGTCGCTGCCTGAAACGGAGAGAGAGCACAGCAACAAA
>CAIXCO010000051.1 GCA_903917955.1 uncultured Chlorobiaceae bacterium
AATCACGGTAGATCCCTGTAGTCCCAACATTCCTCATGCAAGAGTGAAGCCTGTGGATCAAGGTTACTGAGTCCGGAACATCGTTTCTCGGCAAGATTTTTTTATGATGATAATGAGGAGAAAGAAATTATAATGAGTACTAACGTTACTTAATGCTTGGTTGCATGATTCGTTTGGTACCAACTGGCGGATGACGGAGCTGCAGTGGGTGATCGGGCGGATACAGTTGCGGAGGATGGCGGAGTGGACAGCCAGGCGCGGGGCTAACGCGGAAGCAATCTGGAGTGCAGCGCGTTCAATTTCGGGATTACGGGTTCCGCTTCTGCCATCATGGGCGGAACATGCGGCCTATAAGTGTTACGTTTTTGTTGAACAGGCTATGCTGAAAAGAGGGCTGGAACCGCGATCGAATCATGGATGCCATTAATGGCCGGGGAGTGCCCTGCTACAGCGGCGTCTGCCCGGAGATCTACCTCGAAAAAGCCTTCGACAACACTGGATGGCGACCTGCCGAACGGTTGCCGGTAGCCCGAAAACTTGGCGAAACCGCACTGATGTTCCTCGTTCACCCCACTCTTGAGCCAGAGCAGATCAGCCAAACTTGCCAGGCTCTCCAGCAGGTCATGCAAGAGGCCACCCGCTGACCCGATATGCCACTGAAACAGCTACACATAGATTATCATTGCCACATTTTGCCGGGCATTGATGATGGGCCAAGGGAAGAGGATGAGTCGGTTGAGATGGCCCGGCTGCTTGCATTGGCTGGAGCGCGAAGGTATCGGTATCTTATAGCTCATCCTGAACGTTGCTCTCTTTTGGAAATACCGGAACGTGAAGTGCAGCACACAGGGAGGTGGCAACGATGGCTTGCACGAAGTGCTGCGATACACAACGACAGCGACAGCGACAACGACAACGATATTGAGAGTGATAGTGAGCCGTGCAACGAGCTGCGTTTTTTTCTGTCAACGCACAGGTTTTTGAAGCAATGAAAAAAGGCGATCCCCCAAGGGTCGCCTTTTTTCGTAAAAGTGAATTATCCCTTCAGTGCAGCTCTTGCAGCGGCAAGGCGTGCAATAGGCACCCTGTAGGGGCTGCATGAGACGTAGTTGAGCCCCAACTGGTGGCAGAATTCGACCGTGGAGGGGTCGCCGCCATGTTCGCCGCAGATGCCAAGCTTGAGTTCCGGCTTGACGGCCCGGCCCTCTTTGGCAGAGATGCTTATCAGCCGGCCCACGCCATCCATGTCGATGGATTCGAAGGGGTTGCGTGCAAAAATATCCTGCTGCTGGTAGATGGGCAAAAATTGGCCGGAGTCGTCGCGGCTCATGCCAAGTGCCATCTGGGTAAGGTCGTTGGTGCCGTAGCTGAAGAAGTCGGCGGCGGTGGCAATCTGGTCGGAGGTGATTGCTGCGCGGGGGACCTCAATCATGGTGCCAACAAGGTATTTTATTCCTGTACCCTGTTCGGCAATGACACTGCGTGCGGTTTTGTGAATCACCTCGCTGGTGATTTCAAGCTCCTTGACGGTGCTGATGAGTGGAACCATGATTTCGGGTACCACCACGAGCCCCTCTTTTTTGAGCTTGCAGGCCGCTTCGATAATTGCCCGCACCTGCATCACGGTGATTTCGGGGTGCAGAATGCCAAGTCGGCAGCCACGGAGCCCGAGCATGGGGTTGAATTCGTGCAGGTCGTTGATACGCTCTTTGACAGCCTCAAAAGAGGTGCCCATCTTGCTTGCAAGGGCACGGATTTCGCTGTCGGTATGCGGCAGGAACTCATGGAGCGGTGGATCGAGCAGACGAATGGTGACCGGGCGAGATCCCATCGCCTTGAAGATACCATAGAAGTCGTCGCGCTGGAAGGGGAGCAGTTTTTCAAGCGCCTTTTTGCGACCTTCGACGTCATCGGCCAGAATCATCTCACGCATGGCGTCAATACGCTCTCCGCCAAAGAACATGTGCTCGGTGCGGCAGAGACCAATTCCCTCTGCGCCGAAGGTGATGGCTATTTCGGCCTGATCGGGCTGGTCAGCATTGGTGCGTATGTTGAGCTTGCGGTATTTATCGGCCCACGTCATCAATTGCTCATAAATTGGCCACGTCGGGGCATCTTCGGGCTTGAGGGTTTTATCGACGAGAACCTCAATAATTTCGGAGTTTTTGGTCGCAACTTTTCCGGCAATGACCTCGCCGGTGCTGCCGTCGATGGAGATGTAGTCGCCCTCATGCAACACAATATCGTTGCCCTGTACCCGAAGTTCGCCTCTCTGGTAGTCGATGTTGAGTGCTCCGCAACCTGCAACGCACACCTTGCCCATCTGCCGGGCCACCAGTGCGGCGTGTGAGGTCATGCCACCTCGCTCGGTGAGGATGCCCTCAGAGGCGTCCATTCCCTTGATATCTTCGGGCGAAGTTTCGATGCGGACAAGAATGACCGCCTCTCCACGCTTGCCTGCTTCGTAGGCATCAACGGCATTGAAATAGATTTTGCCGGTAGCGGCTCCGGGGCCTGCATTAAGTCCGATTGCAAGGAGTCTCTTTTCGGCAATGGCCGCCTGTTTCTCCTTGAGGTCGAAGACCGGGCGGAGCAACTGGTTGAGTTGTTCGGGTTCAATGCGCAGCAGCGCCTCTTTTTCGTCGATCAGTTTTTCGTTGTACATATCGACGGCAATTTTGACGGCGGCCATGCCGGTGCGTTTGCCGACGCGGCACTGGAGCATGAAGAGCTCGTTGTTCTCGATGGTGAACTCAATGTCCATCATATCGCGGTAGTGGTGTTCGAGAATGGAGCGAATCTCTTCGAGCTGGTTGTAGATGCCCGGGTTGTCGGCTTTGAGTTGCTCAATTTTGAGCGGGGTTCTTGTGCCAGCCACCACATCTTCGCCCTGGGCGTTCATGAGAAACTCGCCGTAGAAGATATTGTCGCCCGTGGCGGCATCGCGGGTGAAGGCGACACCGGTGCCGCAATCCAGACCCATGTTGCCGAAGACCATCGCCTGGACGTTACAGGCGGTTCCCCAGTAGCCGGGTATGTGGTTGAGCTTGCGGTAAACAATGGCCCGCTCGTTGTTCCAACTGTTGAAAACGGCACCGATGGCACCGATGAGCTGTTCGTGCGGATCTTCGGGGAACGTTTTGCCGGTTTTTTCGAAAATTGCCGCTTTATAGTCGGCGACGATATCCTGGAGGTCTTCTACGGTGAATTCGGTGTCGAGTTCAATGCCGAGTTGATGCTTTTTGGCTTCAAGGATTTTTTCGAAGGGGTCGATCTGTTTTTTGTCGGTCGGTTTCAAGTCGAGCACCACATCGCCGTACATCTGTACAAAACGACGGTAGCAGTCCCAGGCGAAGCGGGGGTTTCCTGATTTTCGCGCCAGACCATCAACAGTTTGTGCGTTGAGGCCGAGGTTGAGAATGGTGTCCATCATGCCGGGCATCGAGGCTCTTGCGCCTGAACGGACCGAGACGAGGAGCGGGTTTTCGGGGTCTCCGAACTTTTTGCCGAGTGCCTCTTCAATTTTGTGGAGTGCGGCGGGGATGTCGTGCTGGAAAAGGTTTCGGGGGTAGTTTTTCTGGTTGTCGTAGTAGTAGGTGCAAACTTCGGTTGAAATGGTGAAGCCGGGAGGAACCGGTAAACCGATGTTTGCCATCTCTGCAAGGTTGGCGCCTTTACCGCCCAGCAGGTTTTTCATGGAGGCATCACCTTCAGAATTGCCGCCAGAGAAACTGTAAATGTATTGCTTACTGCTGCTCTTTTCGCTGGTAATCTCAGATTGTGGCATGATTTTTCATGAATAATTATGTTGTTGCACCAGTCGCCAAAAAAAAGAGGTCTATGGTGAAAAAACAGGTGAAGTTGACTACTTTTATCGAAACTGAAGTTTACTAAAAAGCTATTGTAAAAACTACCGTAAAGGATATTTCATTCTTATTTATTATGGGAATTGAGCCTCTTGTTATTGTGCTGCAAATACTGCGTCTTGCGGTACCCTACACCCTTACCTCAGTTGGCGCAACGTTTTCGGAGCGGGGCGGGGTGGT
>CAIXCO010000052.1 GCA_903917955.1 uncultured Chlorobiaceae bacterium
CAGATCAACACCAGGAATCAAAACATCGAAGAAATGTTTGTTAAGGAAATGGATAACTTGTACTATCCTGGTTACGCCGAAGATATTGCCACCAGTGATCCTGAGAAATACAAATGGGAATTGGCGGAATTCAGGGGAGTTGTTAAATCAATTGTTCCTGTTGAATAAGATTGAAACAGGGCAGTCACTTGAAAAAGTGACTGTTTTTTTTGGTATGTCGGGCATAGTTCTTTGACTTGCAGGGTGGAAGTCCCTGTACACACCGAGTTGATAGGAAGTGTTAGCGAATGGCAAGGGTGTTTACCGTGAGGTAAAATCTGAAGGAAGCCATCAGCAAAGTTGGCGTTTTGACGCACAGAAATCTGATATAAGGCTGAACAGCGGAGGGAGAGCGAGCCATGGATTGCGCAAGCCCAAAATTCAACCGTAACCGCAAACAGTAAATCAGGCAGAACCCAATGAAAGGAAAGAACTTTATCCCGAGAGATCTTGAGACTTGTCCCAATAGGACTATTGTTTTAGCGATAAAACCAGAAGAGTTTCAAGAAGTCAGCAGAAGACATAGTAGCCAGGACAGGAACAGCCTTGGTGAAGGTCTGAATCTTTAAATTTAAGGAGCAGTTAGTTCAAAAGTCACTTTATGGAGCGACAGCAAAGCATAGTTTACCAATTGGACTTGTTTGATCAAACGAGCCAGGAATCTATGCGCCCTTCCCACAACCGTGACAGCGTAAGAGGAGCGGACGACAGAAAGGAGTTGCAAGTAAAGGGAGCAGGCGAACAGAAACGAGCCTTAGCCACGAATTTAATGCGAGTAGTGTGTTCGCATGATAACATCAGGCGAGCCTACAAGCAGGTAAAGCAGAACAAAGGAGTAGCGGGTATTGACAATATGCCGGTGTATGAATTTGCAGAATGGTTTGGAAAAGAAGGAGACACCCTTCTGGAATCACTGCGAACGGGCAGATATCGACCACGGGCAGTCAAACTTGCAGAAATCCTCAAACCCAACGGAGGCAAGCGCAAATTGGGAATCCCTACGGTAACGGACAGGATTATCCAACAAGCCATCGCCCAGGTGTTAAGCCCGATCTATGAACTACAGTTTTCCGATCACAGCTACGGTTTTCGCCCCCACCGCAATGCACACCAAGCATTAAAGAAGGCAAGCGAATATGTAGATATGGGAAACAGGATAGTTGTAGATTTGGATTTAAAGAACTTCTTCGACGTGGTCAATCACAACCGCTTAATGCACCGTTTAACTGAAACGATAGGAGACAAAACCCTGTTGAAGTTGATACGGAAATACCTGCAAAGCGGAATCATGGCAGACGGCGTAGTAAGTCAACGCACCGAAGGCACTCCTCAGGGTAGCCCACTCTCACCGCTTTTATCAAATATTGTTTTAGACGAGTTGGATAAGGAGTTGGAGGGCAGGGGACACAAATTTGTTCGTTATGCAGACGACTGTAATATTTTCGTACGAAGCCAGGCGGCAGGAGAGAGGGTAATGCAGTCGATAAGCAACTTTATCGAGGACAAACTGAAACTTTTGGTGAATAACGAAAAGAGCCGGGTTTGTCCGAGCAATCAAACAAAATTTTTAGGGTACACCATCCAATGGGATGGAAGCCTAAGTATTGCCGCAAAGAGTCTTGATCGGATAAAGGACAAGATACGAAAGATCACCAAACGCAACCGGGGATGGAGTTTTGAACAGATTATCAATGAACTCACACCTGTTATGCGAGGATGGTTACAGTATTTTCAATATGCACGATGTCATAAGCTATTACAGCACCTTGATGCATGGATACGAAGGAAACTTCGTTGCTATCGGATCAAGCAATGTAAACGCACCATTACACTCCAACGATTTCTGGAAAGTATGGGTGTGGTCAAATGGCATAGCTGGATATTGGCTTTGTCAGGAAAAGGATTATGGCGGAAATCAAATTGCCCACAGTCTAAACAGGCTATGGGCAATAGATGGTTTGAGGAGCAAGGCTTGTACAATCTAACATTGAATTACGAACGGCTAACCAATTTAAGGAAACCGCCGTGTACGAAAGTACGCACGGTGGTGTGAGAGGGCGGGGGAGCAATCCCCCTACCTACTCGATTGGTCGTACAGCTTTTTCTTTGGTCCGGCACCGGCAAAGAAAAAGTCTGGCAAAAAGAAAACCGGATGAAAACGGGCACCTTTTTGAAAAAAAGTAGCAAAAAGCCACCGCACACTTACTCGAAATCATTGCAAAGTTACCTATGTGAAAATAAAACTGTCAAGGGCGGCCTCCTTTGGGAACTACCGCTTTCAGTGTTTTCAGATTGGAAGGCAATCTGACCAACACCCGTTGACATTATTTATTTCTCCCTGGTAATGGCCATGCAGCAAGATTTCAGTACTAACCGCGGCCATGATAGCTGCATAAAACCATTCAAAGATGAAAAAATCATTCATGGATTCACAACCAGGGCGTCAAAATGGCTCAACCTACGAAAACAGGATCCCAATGCAATTTTGGGCAGAAGATGACATTCCAATTGAGAAGTTATTGCTCAAAGGCACAGCAAGCCTGTCTGATGCTGAACTGCTCAGTATTCTAATTGGCAGTGGCACTCCTCAGGAAAACTCCCTGGACATTGCCCAGAAAATCATGGCAAC
>CAIXCO010000053.1 GCA_903917955.1 uncultured Chlorobiaceae bacterium
CTCTGTGGGCGTAACCAGAAGTGGCTCACTGAAAGACAAAAAAAGTTCCGGTTTTTGTTCGTCGAGATATTCGATCCGGCTGACAACTGAAACAAGGTAGATCCCCGCCATCCTGTCGAGAACGCGGGAGAGAATTGATGCTGTCCCTTTAAAAAAGAAGAGGGGTCTCTTGTCAACAGACTCAATCTTACCCTGGGGAAAAATCCATAAAGCATTCTGTCGCTCACTTTTGGCCGTCAGCAATTCGACGGCATACTGAAGGGTGCCAAGCGCACTTCTCGGACGGGAACGATCAAGAGAAAAAGCCCCTATTCGAGTAAAAAAGCGGTGTTTCCGCAACTGCTGAAACTCGATAATGATATGCAGATTCTGATGAAAAAACTCTTCGGTACAGAGTTGCGACCAAAAGCCATCCCACCAGTACGCGTGATTTGCAAAAAAAATGACCGGAGTGCCTGGCTCCATCTGCTGCACTCCGGGATGCATAAAAACGCGTACCGAGTTAAAATACCTGCGGAACTGACGGCGGGAATACCAGCCAAACCACAGGGTATAAAGCCTGCTGCGACGAACTTTCAGCATAGACAGCGCCCTATTGGAACGCTCTCCGGATACGGTTTACCGCTTCCTCCAGTGAGGCAATTGAGGCAGCGTAAGAGAGACGGAGATTTTCTGGCGCACCAAACGCATCGCCCGGTACGGTTGCTACATGATGAACCTTCAAAAGATATTCGGCAACATCGGCCGAATCTTTCATGACAACGCCGTTGAAGGTCTGACCAAGCACTCCGCTGATGTCAGGAAAAATGTAAAAGGCACCCTGTGGAAGAGCGGTCTTGAACCCGGGGATGCTGTTAAGAGCCTCGTACATGTAATCGCGCCTCTTTTCAAACTCAGCACGGCGTTCTTCAACAATACCCTGATCACCCGTCAAAGCGGCAACTGCGGCTTTCTGGGCTATGGCATTAGGATTTGAGGTGGTCTGCGACTGAATCTTGTCGCAGGCATCAATCAGCCATTTTGGCCCGGCAAGGTAGCCAATTCTCCATCCAGTCATAGCGTAAGTTTTCGAAACGCCATTACTCACAATGACCCACTCCTTCATTTCCGGAATCCTTGCGGGAGAGAACGGACGAACATCGCCATAAACAATCATGTCGTACATCTCATCAGAGAGCACAAAAATACCCCGCCCTTCGACCACCTTCATCAAGGCACGAACCTCCACTTCACTATAAACCGAGCCCGTTGGATTCGATGGAGAGTTCAGGACAAGGATCTTTGTTTTCGGAGTAATGGCGCCCTCAAGCTGGGAAGGGGTCATTTTATAGTCGCTTTCAAGAGTGGTATGCACAATAACGGGTACCCCGCCTGCGAGACGAACCATTTCAGGAAAACTCACCCAGTAAGGGGCGGGAACAATCACCTCATCGCCCTCTTCACAAAGAGCAAGGAAGGTATTGGCCAGAGTCTGTTTGCCACCATTGCTGACGATAATCTGGTTTTCCTCAAAATCGAGACTGTTATCGCGCCTGAACTTTTGAACAATGGCTTTTTTCAGCTCAGCAATACCGGAATTTGCCGTATAACGGGTAAACCCGGCATTGATGGCATCGATTCCAGCCTGATTGACATGAGCGGGAGTCGGAAAATCGGGCTCACCAGCCGAAAGACTGACAATGTCGTGCCCTTCAGCCTTCATTTTACCAGCAAGATTGCTGATTCGCATGGTCTGCGACTCCTGCATACTGAGCACCCTGCGGGTGAGATATTGTTCTTCCGGAAGAGGTGTGTTTGACATAGAAAAATGATTTGTTATAATTTTTATCTGCTCTTTTTTTCACGTTTTTGATGCATCATCTCCAGAACACAGGGATGAACAAATTTACTGACATCTCCGCCCAGCATGCCCACCTCCTTGATGATCGATGATGCCACGTAGGTATATTTGACATTGGGCATCAAAAAGACAGTAGTCACCTCTGGATAGAGTTGACGGTTCAAAAGCGACATCTGAAATTCGTATTCAAAATCCTTGACCTGCCTCACCCCCCTGACAATGGCTCTCGCCCCCACCTGACGGGCATAGTCCACAACGAGCCCGTTATGCAGCACCTCAACAGAAACTCCGGGATAATCGCAGGTGACCTCCCTCGTCATTGACTCCCGCTCTTCGGCTGTAAAGAGCGCACGCTTCTGGGAGTTCTCTGCAATAACGACAATAACTTCCTCAAAAATATTCAAGGCACGTTCAAGCACATCAAGATGACCGTTGGTAAAGGGATCAAACGTTCCAGGATAAATGGCTTTCTGTTTCATCGGTGGCAAAGGTCAATGCTGAAAAAAAGTAACTCTTGTCATGCCGTAATCGCGGTGAAAAGAGTAATAGGGAGAGTGCTGAAAATCGAGATGCGCACTATGTTCGACAAGCAGAAACCCCTCCCCGACAAGAAGGGTGCCTGCAAAAATGGTTTCAATCAATCGATCATAATCCGGCCACGAGTAGGGCGGATCGCAAAAAAGAAGATCAAACTGCCCCGTCGCACGGCCGAGAAATGCCGAAACATCCCCGTTGACAATCTTGACACTCTCTTGAACCCCCAACTGAAGGGCGGTTGCCTTCAGCCATTTGAGGGCATCAACATGCTGATCGACAAAGCAGACCGACCCGGCACCACGGCTCAACGCTTCGAAACCAAGGGAGCCAAAGCCCGCAAACAAATCGAGGACGGAGGCCCCCTCAAAGTCCATTCTTGCCGTGAGCGTATCAAAGAGCGACTTCTTCACCCTGCTGCTGCAAGGACGTATCGCGAGCGACGATGAACTCTTGATTTTCCGTCCTTTATAAAGACCTGCCAGAATCTGCATGAAACCCCAGGTCAGCTCAAAAAATCACCAAAGCGAGTCTCGCCGAGAATGGCAAGTGCTTTTAGGGCATCCTCCCTGGACGGCGGCTTTCCGTGCCAGTTGGATTTATCAGGCATACTTCCCTCAAAAAAGGGAACCCCTTTGCCCATAATGGTTGTCGCAAGAATCACGGTCGGCCTCTGACGATCCGTCGCCGCCTTGATCTTTTCGACCGTCGCAACAAAATCCTCCATATTGTTGCCATCGCAACAACAAACATCCCATCCAAACGAGCGCCATTTATCAGAAAACGGCTCAACGCTCATGATGGAGGTAACCTCACCATCAATCTGCAGATTGTTGTAATCGACAATACCAATAATCTTGCCTAACTTATAATGAGAGGCACTCATCGCCGCTTCCCATATCTGCCCCTCCTGGCACTCGCCATCGCCCATCAGGCAAAAAACATCACCCTGCCGGCCATCAAGACGAAGGCCAAGCGCCGCGCCGACCGCAGCAGAAAGACCCTGACCAAGGGATCCTGATGCGATTCTGATTCCCGGAAGCTTCGATTCAGAGGTAGGATGACCCTGCAGATAGGAGCTGACCTGTCGTAGTGAGTTCAATTCATTGAGAGGAAAATACCCTGAACGGGCAAGCACACTGTACCATGCCGGAACAATATGGCCATTGGAGAGGAAAACCATATCCTCGTCATGCAGTTTCCAGAACTCATGCGGCTTATGCTGAAGTACCCGGAAATAGAGTGCGGTAAAAATATCGGCCATGCCAAGCGAACCACCCGTATGACCGGAATTGGCCATAGCAAGCATTCTGATAACATCCCGACGGACCTGGCGGGACATCTCCTTGAGATCATCAATCGAGGCAAGCTCAAGAAGCACGCCTTTTTTTTCAGCAGGATACAGTTTCAACTCTTTTGCCATGGTATGTCAACAAAATGCTTGTGAATGAATAAAAAAAAGCTTGAAGTTAAGTGGCTGGGGATAAATAACAAAAAAAACTTATTCATGTTGCTGCTTTCTCTCCCTTAAAAACTTCCACACGGAAAAAAAAAGAAGCAAAACGAAAATAATCGAAACAGGAATGCTGTAGAGCGCCGCATAAGTGCCGATATCCTGCCAGTTGCTTCCCAGAAAATAACCGCCATAGAGCAGAAGCACGTTCCAGACAAATGCGCTCGTCAAAGCTGCAAGAAAAACCAGTGGCGTCCTGAGATGCATCAAACCCGCCGTAACCGAAATAACCGCCCTCGAACCGAACAAGAAGCGGTTCACCAGTACGGCAAGATAACCGTGAGTGGCAAATTTATGGCGAAGCAGCTCCATATCCGAAGGAGGAAAAAACCGATGAACACTTTTTGCCAGCCAGTGCTGCGCCGGGCTACCGCCTGCAGCATACAATTTCATGCCAAGATGCCGACTGAGCATATAGACAAGCATAAAACCAGCCGTAGAGCCCAGCGAAGAGCTTAACAGCGCCTCTGCAAAATGAATGTTACTCGTGCTGATCAGATAGCCGATAAAGGCAATCGGAACATCTCCCGGTATCGGAGGCACAACATTTTCCAGAAATGCAATCAGAAAGAGAAAGAGATAGATCGCCGCAGGATCAGCATGCTGCAGCCAGGAAATCGAAGCTTCAAGCATAGCCAATCCTCCGGTCTGTCATACTACTCTCAATCAAGGTCAAGAACCCTTCTCTGCACTTCACTGTAAGCATCCTCAACACCGCCAAGGTCAAAGCGAAAACGATCCTTGTCCATCTTTTCATTTGTCTCAAGATCCCAGAAACGGCAGGTGTCGGGGCTTATCTCGTCACCAAGCAAAATCTCGTTGTTGTGACGACCGAACTCAAGCTTGAAATCGACCAGTTTGAGTTTCCTGACAGCAAAAAACTCTTTGAGCAAGGCATTGATGCTCTCTGCACGATTTTTTAGAACAGCAAGCTCCTCAAGCGTAGCAACGCCAAGCGCCACGGCGTGGGCCTCATTCATCAACGGGTCATCGAGATCATCATCTTTGAGATAGAACTCCACAATCGGCGTCTCAAGAACCGTTCCCTCGCTGAAGCCATACCGCTTCACCAGCGAACCTGCCGCAATGTTGCGCACGACAACCTCAACCTTGATAATATCGAGATAACGGCAGAGCATATCACGATCAGAGAGCTTCTCGACAAAATGGGTACGGATACCCTGAGCTTCAAGCAAGGTGAAGAGCTTGCATGAAATTGCATTGTTCACAACACCCTTTTCGGCGATGCTCCCCTTTTTCTTGTTATTGAACGCTGTTGCATCATCCTTGAACTCCTGTATCACCAGATTGGCATCATCCGTTAAAAAAACCTTTTTAGCTTTGCCTTCGTACAGTTGCGTCGTCTTTTTCATGTAACAATAAGATTATAGTGATTGGCCACCGCGAACGATAACCGTTAATACCCCGAACAATCAGTCCCTTTGCTGACCCTCCTGGTCAGATGCCGCCTGCTGCACCGCACCGGTAAGCACAATGGCAATCTGATCATCGGTCAACCCCTTGTCTTTCAAAAAACTCATAAACCTGAAGACTCCCAAATCAGAGAGCATCGCCTTGGGCTGATACTGCTCATCAAGTCCCCTTGCACGACCGTACTCTTCCGAGGTCTTGATCCAGTCATCAATAAACTGTTCCGACTTCCCGTTCTCAAGAAAAAAACCGGCCACAATCACTTTAACCTTGTCCATTGCCGGTTCCGGATGAGCCTGGAACAACAGTTGCATCTCTTCAGAAATCCTTGCCAACACAATAACCGCTTCCCTGTCAAGGGTCTCCTCGAGGATCTCTTTCGCCTGTTCCTTGACATCGCTCTTCTGGGTCATAATGCTTCCCGGATTGTTGAAAAATAAAATATTGACAAACTGGAAAATCCCGATTAAGTTACAGAATCATTATGGGAAAGAAAAAAAATTAGAACGAAAGAGGCCATGCAAAAACTGCTCTGCTGCGTTTTTCTCGTTTTCATCGCTGCCTTATCACTATCACACACCGTCAACGGAAAGGTGGATACTGAAAAAAACGTACTCTTCCTCTGGTGGAATGTTGAAAATCTTTTCGATGCATACAACGACCCTGCAACCGAAGATGACGATTTTACCCCGGAAGGAAAACTGCAATGGACAGAAAAGAGGGTCTGGCTGAAAAAGATGCGCATCCGCCACCTCCTCTCGGCTGTGGAGGCACACCCCGACTACAGAAAATATCCCGACATCCTCGCTTTTGCCGAGGTAGAAAACCGGAACATCTTTGAGGGCACACTCCAGGGTATCGGCAGCGTCAGCTACAAAACCATCTATCACGAATCACGCGATCCGAGAGGCATCGACATCGGCCTCGCCTATAACCCGGAAACGATTCGCCCCGCAGGATCGAAGGCCTACACAGTCCCTCTTGATGACAAGCCGACAAGAAAAATCATCGTTGCCGGATTTTCAGCCGACAATCACCCCTTTCACCTCATTCTGAACCACTGGCCCTCACGCTCCTTCGACACCGGGTGGAGTGAACCGAAGCGACTTGCTGCTGCAAAAGTGGCCCGCCACATTCTCGACAGCCTGCTTGTGAGCAATCCGAAAGCTGACTGCATAGTCATGGGTGACTTCAATGATGAACCCTTCGACCGCTCCCTGAAACAGGGCCTTCGCTCAACATTCGATGCCGCAAGGGTCAGGGCAAACCGCGACGGCCTCCTGTACAACTGCTGGAGCGGCTATGAGGGTGTCGGCAGCTACTTCTACGACAACCACTGGCAACAGATCGACCAGATCCTTCTCAGCCCGGGAATGCTTGACAACAGAGGATTGACAGCACCAGAAGATGCGTTCCACTGCTTCTCCTTTTTCCGGCTCTTCGACTACTCCGGAAAAAAGCCCTGGGCCACCTACGAAAAAAGAAAATACAAGGGGGGCTACTCCGACCATCTGCCACTGATTTTAAAAGCCCGAATCGTGCCTTAGCATACTCCGGAGGTTGGACTTCAGCACTTCAGCGCCGATAGAGCCTCATAAGGCATTATGCTTATGATTGTCGGAGATGTTTTTAACGCTCCATTCCACCCGCTTCGTGAACACTGCATTGCGGACAGGGCACTCCCCTTTTTGACAAATTTCACATGAAAAATCGAGACAGCCATCCGTGTGGACAAAAAGCTCAATGCTTCCACCAAAATTATCATTGACAAGCTTGTTGAGTTTATCAATCTGTACATGCGCTTCGTGCACATTCAAGTACCAGGGAACGGTCAAATGGCAGTCAAGATGGAGCGTGCTCCCGTACTTGATGATGCGCAGATTGTGAAGATCAATCCACTCATTACTGCGATTGGCCTGCAGCAAGTTGACCATTTTTTCGAGCAACTCCTCATCAGCCTCATCCATGATACCCCTGAGAGAGTCGCGAATAATCTTGTAGCCAGTAAAAACAATAAGAAGAGCAAAAATCAAGGCAACGGCACTGTCGAGCCATGCCATTTTTGTCATGAACAAAAGGATCAAGCCAATAATAATACCTATGGTTGAGTAGGTATCTGACTGGAGATGTTTTCCGCTGGCAACAAGGGCAAGAGAGTTGTTTTTCTTCCCTTTTTTAACAGCAAGTGCGCCAACGAGGTAATTGATGATTGCCGTCGCCGTGATCAAAAGTATTCCATAATCAAGCTGGGCAACCGGTTGCGGATCACCAAGATTTTTTGCAGCCTCATAAATAATAAGCAACCCGGCGCAGGCAATCAAAGTCCCCTCAATAGCCGCAGAAATAAATTCCACCTTCCCATGACCGTAAGGGTGGTGGCTGTCTTTTGGTTTGGCAGAAATATAAAGACTGTACAGGCCGATAAAGCCACTGGTAACATTCACCGTACTTTCAAGCGCGTCAGTAAGGATGGCGACTGAATTGGTAAGATACCATGCCACCAATTTGACAATAAAAAGAACGACACCGGTGACAACGACAATTTTCTGGAAATTATAGTTCTGTTTTGCTGTGGTCATGATTTATAATAAAAATTATCTCTTGTCTTTAAGTCACCTTGCTCTTCTTTCCCGAAAAAATTTTGAAGATCCAACCCACTTCACCCCCTCAAACCACAGGACACTCCCTATGCCTGCAAAGAGGCAGAGAAGAAGATCGTAGGAATGTAATGCGGAAAAACGGAAAAGATGAACAAAAAAGGGAATATAAAGCACAACTCCCAAAAAGAGGAGCGCCCCGGCGACCACCGGAATGAGTGCCTTGTTGGGAAAGCGCATGGTAGCAACAAATGTCCGGCTCCAGGAGCGATTGGTCAAAATCAGTCCGAGATTTGAAATCATCAACGTCGTAAAAGTCAGTGCGCGAACCTCTGACTCTGAGTCACCCTTTGAAAAGGAGAACCAGAAAACCGCAAGCACAACCGCAAGCACAATGACGCCCTGCAGAAGGCTGAGCGCAACCATCTTTCGGCTGAACAACGGCTCCCTCGATTTCCGGGGTGGCCGCTTCATGACATCACTCTCCTCCCCCTCAGCTTCAAAAACGATTGAGCAGGCAGGATCAATAATAAGTTGCAAAAAAGCGATATGCGCTGGCAGCAAAAGAAGCGGCCACTGAAAAAGCACCGGAAAAAGCGATATGCCTGCAATGGGGACGTGAATGGCAAAAATATAGGCAATGGCTTTCCGGATATTGTCAAAAATCCGGCGACCAAGCTTGATTGCCTGCACAATCGAAGAAAAGTCGTCATCAAGCAAGACCAGCGAAGCCGACTCGCGGGCGACATCGGTTCCGCGTCCGCCCATTGCAATACCTATATTGGCCGCTTTCAGCGCCGGGGCATCATTCACCCCGTCGCCGGTCATGGCAACAATTTCCCCATTGGCCTTGAGCGCACTCACCAGCCGCAGTTTCTGCTCAGGCACAACCCTGGCAAAAATATTCACCTCATTGATTCTCTGCTGCAACTCAGCCGCCGTCATCACCTGCATCTCCGAACCTGTAATCCATGCGTCAGCTTTTTGCAACCCAATCTTCCGGGCAATGTTGCGAGCGGTGCCGGGATAATCGCCGGTTATCATCACCACACGGACACCTGCGCTATAACACTCTGCTATGGCCGCAGGCACCGTGGGACGCACCGGGTCAGCAAGCCCGATAAGACCAAGAAATTCAAAAACAAAATCATGCTGCTGACAGGGTAAAACCGGTTGCTGAAAAAATGCCCTTGCCACTCCCAGTACCCTCAACCCCCGATCAGCCATTTCACTGATACGGCAAGAGAGCTGTTCTCGCTGATGATCATCACAATGACACAGATCAAGAATAGCTTCAGGGGCGCCTTTGGCGGCAATGGTATAATGCTGATTTTCCGACGATTGCCAGACGCGCGAAAGGGAGAGCAGCTCTTTGGACAAGGGGTATTCATGCACCAGTAGCCAATCCTTGTGCAGATGCTCCGTCGCAGTCAGATAGCTGTCACCAGCCTCTTTGATCGCCTTTTCCATAGGATCAAAAGGATCGAGCTGACTGGCCAGAATGGTAAACTCAAGAAGCTCATGAAACTCCTCCGGAATAGAGTTTCGCGAAACCTCCCCGACGTCAAGAAATGCGCCCCCGGCAAAGAGGCTGCTGACCGACATACGATTTATGGTCAACGTACCGGTCTTGTCGACACAGAGTACCGTAGCGGAGCCAAGCGTCTCAATGGCGGGCATCCTGCGGGTAAGTACCTGTTTTTTTGAAATGCGCCACGCTCCCATGGCAAGAAAGATGGTCAAAACAACCGGCAGCTCTTCGGGGAGGGTTGCCATGGCAAGGGTAACTCCGGCCAGTAACCCGTGAAGCCAGTCACTGCGAGTAAGACTGTAGAAAATAACCACCAGAATACAGAGTGAGAGACCAACCATGGCGAGATGGTGCACCCATCGGCCCGTCTCCTTCTGCAACATGGTCTCCTCCGGCACAACAGCCTGCAACACCTTGCCGATTTTACCCACTTCACTCTTTGTACCGGTTGCGACCACCCGTGCAATTCCCTGACCCTGAACCACCAGTGTCCCCGAATAGATAAACGGCAAATCATCTCCCCCCGGGTGCAGCTCTTTTGCATCCAGTGCCTCATCAGATTTTCTGACAGGAACAGATTCGCCCGTCAAAAGGGATTCATCAACCATCATATTGAGGCACGCAAGAAGCTGCGCATCAGCCGCAACACGGTCACCCTCATTGACAACAAGGAGATCACCCCGCACCACCTCACGCCCCGCAATGCGCCGTTCTGCACCATCACGGACAACCTGGGCTCGAGGGCTCGAAAGATCACGGAGCGCATCCAGCGCATGTTCGGTCTTTCGCTCCTGATAAAGGGTAAGACCCATGACAAAAAAGACAAAACCAAGAAGCATCAACGCCTCCGGAACATCACCAAGCAGTAGATAGAGCACACCACAAGCCACCAGCAAGAGAAACATCGGCTCACGGACAACGCCAAAGGCGAGCGAAAAAAGGGAGTGACGCTCCGAAGAGGGCAGCTCATTATACCCTTCCGATAGCAATCGTTCTGCAGCTTCTGCTTCTGAAAGAGATACAAACCCTTCCACTTTCATTGCGTTTTTCATGATCTCTCTTGATAACAATCGCTAAAACGGGCGGTCACGCCTACCTGAAAATGCAAGTATTAATATAGTCATGGTTTTTGATATTTTCAGAAAGAGCTCCTACTCTTGCGCAGTAACCTTATTTTCTTTGGGCTCAGGTAGCAAGGTTTTGTAACAAATACCCTATAGGACAATGAAAAGAGAGACAAAAAAAGAGAATTCGATAAAAAAATTCTGGCGCTCTCTCGGGCCGGGCCTCATTACAGGCGCAAGTGACGACGACCCTTCGGGCATTGCCACCTACACCCAGGCGGGAGCCGCATTTGGGTCGCAGTTGCTCTGGAGCGCCCTTGTAACCTACCCGTTAATGGTCTCCATTCAAGAGATGTGCGCCCGCATTGGACTGGTGACCAACCACGGTCTTACCGGTACCATAAAACGCTATTATCCGAAATTCTTCCTCTACGCCATTCTCTTCATCAGCTTTCCCTCCATCACCCTCAATATCGGCGC
The DNA here is from genome assembly GCA_903917955.1 of uncultured Chlorobiaceae bacterium. Classification (GTDB taxonomy): domain Bacteria; phylum Bacteroidota; class Chlorobiia; order Chlorobiales; family Chlorobiaceae; genus Chlorobium. Next base: position 10,991 of record CAIXCO010000053.1, read on the forward strand.
CGACATTGCTGGAATGGGTGCCGTAGGCAATCTTCTCTTCCCGGCTCTTCCTCCATTTTTTTTCTCGCTCGCCTTCACGCTTCTCATTCTCTACAGCGTCATATTCTGGTCATACCATAAAATCGCCCTTATACTCAAATGGCTCTGCATCAGCCTTGTCAGCTACATCCTGATCCCCTTTCTGATCGGCGTTGACTGGACTCACGTCCTGAGAGATACCTTTCTACCAACCTTCACCCCCGACAAAGCCTATTTCATGGCACTGGTCGGTATTCTCGGCACCACAATCTCTCCCTATCTCTTTTTCTGGCAGGCATCAATGGAGGTTGAAGAGCGTAACGAAAAGCGGCTGATTGTGGATAAAAAAAACATGGCCAATATGGAGGCTGACGTAGAGGGAGGTATGCTCTTTACCAACGTGGTCTTTTACTTCATCATTCTGGCAGCAGGTACCGTCTTGTTCAATGCTGGCATTCACAACATAACGACCGTCGAAGAGGCGGCCCGGGCACTGCGCCCACTTGCCGGAGAGCAAGCCTATCTTCTTTTTGCACTTGGAGTCATTGGTACCGGATTTCTTGCCATCCCGGTACTTGCCGGATCACTGAGCTACATGATGGCTGAAACCTTCGGCTGGAGTGAAGGGTTTGACAAAAAATACTACGAAGCGCCAGGATTTTACATAACAATAGGGCTCTCACTCATTATCGGGCTGCTCATTCATTTCATCGGAATAAGTCCTGTACAGGCACTCATCTACACAGCCATACTCTACGGAGTAACCGCCCCGGTACTTATTGCACTGATTTTGCATATCTGCAACAACAAAAAAATCATGGGGATCTATACCAACAACGGCTGGTCCAATTTTTTTGGTATCGCCACCTTTCTTCTGATGACGGTGTCGTCACTCCTCCTGCTCTGGTATAGCCTCGGCAACTGAACAATCGATTATTGCTGTGCGTTTCGAGATATTCTTTAACGGTTCTGGGCAGTGTGGAATATTGACAGTACAGTGATCGTCTTGTTGTCCGAAGTGTAGATGACACTATACGGTATATCAGAAAAGCAGAGTTCTCTGGTATACGTTATTTTGCCGGGCTTTGCGCTCTGAGGAAACGGTAATAACTGTTTTTTCGTTTTTTCAATAATCCTCAAAACCGTTTGCCGCGCTATCCTCTCGCTCTCTTGCTTGATATAGTGCTCTATATCTACAAGATGCACTTCGCTAATATACGCATTTCGTGCGAATTTCCGACACAACCGACAGGAACGGAAAAGCAAAAGCCCCAGTTTTTGGCCGGGGCTTAGTTTGACACCATACAAGATTGCAATCTCTTTGTATGGCGGCCACCGAATTGGACTTCAGCTCGATGCCGTCGCAGAGCGAGTACGCCAATAATGTACATATTTGATTAACAATACCGCAGTATACGGAAAATACGGCAGGTTATGGCAGTGGGGCAGGGCTGGACAGGTGAACGCCATAGAACAAAATGGAACGTAAACGAACAATGCTTTTTGATATTGGTGGCAATTTCTGCTATTTTTGGCCATGTATCCGATAACAACGAACAAGGTAGGGAAGGCATGGAAAAAACGACCTCTCGGGTAAACACAAAACTTGCAGGGAACCCTCCACAGCGGAACATTGCCGGGAGAGGACTGAAGAAAGCAATCGCAACGCCGCCAGAGAATCCCGCATCGATAACCATAGAAGGGGAAGTATTCAATAGCCTGCAGGAAGATGGATGGGTTATGATAACACACCCAAAATGGTCAATTATGGGTGTTGGTGAAGATGTGGAATCTGCCAGAAAAGATTTAAAAGACACCGCTTCAATTGTCGCTTCCGATTACATCGACGAAAAAGAGTCGAATTTGACACCTGAAGCGATCAGATTAAAAGCATTCCTCATCAAATATCTCGGCTAACGTGAATTTTAAAACCACCAAGATCAAATCAGCATTGGTAAAAAAAGGTTTTGTCGAAATAAACGGTGCCAATCATGACAAATATATCTACCACACACAGGAAGGGAAAAAAACATCAGTTTTTACTTTTTTCTCAAGAGGCTCTGCACTCAAAGAATACGGAGAAAGCTTGCTTGGGCCCATGCGATTACAGCTCAAAATAAACAAAGATCAGTTTAGCGGATTAATCAACTGCCCATTATCACAGAACAACTACGAAGAGATCCTGAAAAGCCAAGGAATAGTTTAAAGCAAACCGGCATTTGATTCCTTGATTCCACCCAGATAATCCGCCCAAGCCTGCATCATCCGCCTTCGCTCCTCAAGATGCTTCGTTCGATTATACGCCGCGCCAAGCCGATCAGGCACCCGGTGCCCAAGCTGCGCCTCGATGGCGTCCGGGGAGAACTGCAATATCTCATGCAACATTGTGCGGGCCGTAGCCCTGAATCCATGGCCACAAACCGTGTCCGAATCCCACCCCATAGTTCGCAACGCCGAATTTATCGTATTGGGAGACAACACCCTCGATGACGCCCGCCCA
>CAIXCO010000054.1 GCA_903917955.1 uncultured Chlorobiaceae bacterium
AAAAACATACAAGGGATTTTATCCTTCTCTGTTATATAGAAACTTGAAGACATTCGAGTTGTCGCATACTTAACAAGCTGAAGGGAGCAGCCGAGTGCTTATTGGTGGTTCTTCCCCGTTAAAAAACATGGTTCAGGGTAATTTTGCGGACTCAGCAGTGGTGACATCGTCACGATGATCCCGTTTAGGAAAGTGATTTTACCGCATACCCGCCCTTCAGCCTTATTTAACAGGAGGGAAAATGGCTAAATCGAAACGATCGTCATCAATGCCAAGCATTCATCCTAATGCTGCAGGCATTGATATTGGTTCTCGGTTTCATGTGGCAGCCGTACCACTTGACCGAACTGAGGAACCCGTCAGGACATTCAAGAGCTTTACCGGTGATCTTCATGAATTGGCAAGGTGGCTTAAATCCTGCCGTATTGAAACCATTGCCATGGAATCAACGAGCGTGTATTGGATTCCTGCGTTTGAAATTCTCGAAAGCTATGGTTTTGAGGTTTTTCTGGTCAATGCTCGCGAAGCGAAAAATGTTCCTGGCCGTAAAACTGACATCAATGATGCCCAATGGTTGCAAAAATTGCATCAGTTCGGTCTGTTGCGGGCAAGTTTCCAACCATCTGAAAATATTGCCGAATTGAGAGCATATTTACGGCAGCGGGAAAGACTTAACGATTATAAGGCCTCGCATATCCAGCACATGCAGAAGGCGATGATGCAAATGAATATCCAACTGCATCATGTGGTATCAACAATTACAGGGAGAACCGGAATAGAAATTGTTCGGGCGATTGTCGCAGGGCAACATAACCCGGATGAACTGGTCAAGTTTCGTGATATTCGCTGCCATAATTCTGTAGAGGTCATGAAAGCAGCTTTAACCGGTAACTATAAGGCTGAACATTTATTTGCCTTGACCCAAGCTCTTGAACTTTTTGATATCTACACAGAGAAGATCGAAAACTGTGACCGTATCATTGCGTTAGTGCTTCAACGATTACAGCAATTAACGCCAGATCCTCAACAAACAATGCCTAAAGCAAAACATCAGGAGAGTAATAAAAATGCACCAAGCTTTGATGTTCGGGCAGCATTGTTCAATTTCATGGGTAAAGATCTGACCCAGATTCATGGGCTCGGTCCCTATCTTGCATTAAAACTGGTGGCCGAATGTGGTACTGACATGTCGCGATGGCCGACATCCAAGCATTTTACCTCATGGTTATGCCTGGCACCTGGCAACAAAATTTCAGGAGGAAAAGTCCTGTCATCAAGAACAAGGCGAACGGCAAGTCGAGCGACTGCCCTTTTGAGACTTGCTGCTACAACAATTGGAAAAAGTGATACGGCTCTTGGTGCTTTTTACCGTAGGTTGGCATCTCGAACCGGAAAAGCAAAAGCAGTAACAGCAACGGCCAGAAAAATAGCAACCCTGTTTTACAATACGCTCAAATACGGTATGGACTACGTAGACAAAGGTGCAGACTACTATGAAACCCAATATCGGGATAGAGTTCTTATCAATTTGCGTCGACGGGCGGATGCATTTGGATTCACTCTACAAGAAAAGATTTTACCGGGCATTGCAGTGGAAGTTTCTTAGGAA
>CAIXCO010000055.1 GCA_903917955.1 uncultured Chlorobiaceae bacterium
CAATTTCTTATGGCGTGCAAAAGAAGCTGATTGTCAAAAAAGGGGAGTTCTGCTGGCACCCTGAGATGAGTGAGCCCGCCGTACGTGACCGCTCGGAGCTTGACGCCTCCTTCAGGAAGTTTGAATGGCTTGCCCCGGAAGAGATCACCCTTGCTCTTTTCCAACAGGTGAAAAAGGGCTTTTCACTCTCTTTGGATGAGGCTGTTGCAAATGCTGCCCGAGCATTGGGGTTTCAGCGCGTCACTGCGCAGGCAAAATGCCTGTTTGAGCTTCAGCTTGACGGGTTGATACAATCCGGGGTGCTTGTTTTGCGGAATGGGGTTGTTTCCGCCTCTGGTTGAAATTTTCGAAGTTATTTCATTGCTATTGCCAAACGATATTGATGGTCGGGAGCAATTGGTAATTCAGGCATGTTTCGCAACTTGGAAAGTTGTCAGCAAAGAACGTTCTGTAAGCATCAAAGGAAACTCTTCCAGATAGAGTTCATTCGCTTCTCGCAGATTCGCAAGGGCTTCTTCAATGCTTTCGTCCTGAGTTGTTGTCTTTTTTTGATAAAACGTCATGAAAAAATGAATACCAGAAAACATACAAAGTTTGTTCATGCAGGGAATTACGCCGCCAGAAGTCGAAATTGAGATCATTGATTTTGAGGATGGCTGGGCGCCGTATATCAGTCTTGATGACGCGTTAAAACTCGATCGGGTAAGAGACGCACTCAAGTCGGGTGACGTTGCTGCAGCCAGTAGCTACGCGAAAAAGGTCTATGCTTTTACGGTAGCCGCATGAGTTTTTCTCCGGTATCAATATCCCGGAGCGCACTGTTACAGTATGAATAAGCGCTCCATAGTAATTGATTCCGTAATAAAATAGCCAAGGTGCTCATGACTCAAGCTATGTTTGATACGGAATTACGGAATAATTTTTTGCTAAGTACTTATTAAATTGCCGTTTCGATGAACGAAGTGAGGAGAAATCTTACAGCACCATAATCAAGATTTCTCACTAACGTTCGAAATGACAGGATTATAAGCGCTTCACAAGCGTTGATTCCGTAATAAAAAAAACACACATCAAGACATCAGGCTTTGATGACTTGATATTACGGAGCGACTTGTTGTTGACCGCTTACTTGATTTATTTTGCTTATTATATTAACGTTGAAATGGAGGTAGGGATGTTCCGGCGAGAGCTGGAAGTAAGGGAACCTGATCTGGACTCGCTAACCTGGCCTCTTTTTTTATGTTTTCAGGAGCAATTCAATAGCCTTTTTGCTCAGTCTTGTTTTGGGGGGGGGATGTCCCGGAGTGATTCGGGAGGTAAGGGCACCTCATCCGGGCCCGTCAACTACTCCCCGTTTTTTACCCTTCAGCACTACCCCATCATCCATTTTTACGCAACCTTTCTTGCCGAATACGACCCCCGCACTACGCAAAAGCCGTGGCGTCTGGTACACCCCTGAACCGGTGGCGAACTCAGCTTCGAAGATGTCCGCCACTACCATCGCATCATCGTAGCACTGACGGAAACGGCAAGAATTATGGTGAATGTTGATGAAGTGGGTGTGGAATGATCATCAGGAAAAGCAATGATGTGACAATGAACAGGCAAATTATTTCGATTTGGTAGCTCTGAGACGCTTCCATGCAGCCATAACAATTATTCCAGACGCGGAATCAGGATGGATAAAACAAATTTCGTTCCCTGGAGTTGTCGTCCTTGTTTCAGGATTGAACGCAACATAGCCACCTTCAGCGGCGGGTGTTAAAATAGCAGATAGTTCCATAATCTTTCCTCTCTAGTTGATATCAAGCACACACCCTAAACCTTGCTTGATCAATTGCATGGTTATTTCATCAACTACGCCAAGTTGTTTTATAAAGCGCTCCTTGGAGATAGAACGAACTTGAAACGTATCGGCAGCAGAGACTTTTTGAAGTGCATTCTGCTTATCTGGAGATAGCTTAATCATCCATTGCGCATGGCTATATTGCTCTTTCCAATCGGTAATTGGCACAATGATTCTCAGAGGTAAAATACCGATTTCATTGTTGCTAACAATAATCGCAGGACGTGTTTTTTTGATTTCTGCTCCAATTGTTGGTTCAAGGTTGATCAACCAGATTTCTCTATTCTTCATACAATTGGCTCTCCATCAAGCGCCGTAAAACAAGTCAGTTCAGCGTCTGTTTGATAGTCGGGAAGCATTTTTTGTGCGGCTTCAGCTAAGTGCTGAGGTTGGATGCGAGGTTCAGATTGTTGTAAAGCATCAATCGTAATGGAGCTGACGAAGAGATCAAAATCTTTTATCCTTTGTATTTTAGGTTCGAAAACTTCAGGAATATTAATCGTTACGGTATGTTGCATCGCTATTCTCTCTTATTTGGTTACTATTGATAGAATTTAATTCTTGGCTCTAACCAAAACTCCGATATGGTAAAATGATTCACAGCGGTTTTGCTCGACCAAGCACAAATTTCTCCCTGCTGAACAGCACGACTGTTTGACTTTGATCGACATAAAAACGCAAAATCGGTGTTGATTTACAAGGATTTTGCGGGTTCTACGGTTTTGCCATTCGTCCAGAGTTCATATTCGCTGATATCAACGTCATCATTCCATGAAATGCCATAACCGCCCGGATCAACCCGAACACCGTTGAAAAATGCCGGAGTGTTCAGCAATTGAAACTCTGGCCTTGCAAGCAGTTTGCTGCAATCGTACAGCTTTTCAGTACCGCATTCAAACGTCACCCTTAACTGCGTCTTCTCTCCAGTTTGTATCGCTGTAATTTTTGGTATCTGTTCCATCTTTATATTACTCCAATCCTGGCAGTTGCATGAATTTCTGGGAATTCCACATTTCCAGAAGCTCTTTTTGATAAAACTTGGCCCACTCTTTGACGAGCAATTGTGCTCTCCCGGGTAAATCTCCTTCAATCATTTCCAGTGAGTCAATACCAAAAACAGCATTAAACTCCCCATAGATTGCATGAAAGTGAGCTACCCCATGCTCGTTCTGAATAAAGTACATCTTGATGATGATGCCGTAAAATCTTGCGATAACAGGCATAAACTGACCTCCTCATTACTTCATTGGGCAAACCTGAAAATTCTCAAAGTATAAGCATTTCTTTGGTATAAATGTTCAGTAGCACCCTGATACGGTATGAATATCTCCAGTTTATTGCTGCCTTCAATGCGTGGATGTGCTTCAACGGTTAAGGATTTGGATAAAATTTTTTTAGCAAAGAATCATCAGCGCAGGAAAAAAACGGCCTTTGATGACGATGCCACACGATTATCTTAAATGGAATAGGCTTGTGCAATAAATTCTTCGCGGCTCGTAAACATGTCTGCCCCGATGCTTGATTTATTCCGCTTATTTTATTAACGTTAGAGCAGAGGTAGGGATGTTCCGGCGAGAGCTGGAAGTAAGGGAACCTCATCTGGACTCGCTAACCTGGCCTCTTTTTTTATGTTTTCAGGAGCAATGCAATAGCCTTTTTGCTCAGTCTTTTACCCTTCAGCACCACCCCTTTTACCTGCCCGGCACAATTGGTTTAACCATCTCTCTCCATGACCATTCAGGAGTATATCGAGACCATCAACAAGCGGTTCAAGGCCGGAAATGCAACCGAGCACAGCTACCGGGGAGATCTGCAAAACCTGCTGAAGGCTTTGGCTCCGCAGGTTGAGGTCACCAATGAACCTCAGCGGATTGATTGCGGCGCTCCTGACTATATTCTCACCCGCAAGGGCATTCCGGTTGGCTACATTGAGGCCAAGGATATTGGTAAATCGCTCGACAGCAAGCTCTACCATGAGCAGTTTGCCCGCTACCAGAGCTCGCTTCCAAACCTCATCATCACTGATTATCTTGAGTTTCGGCTCTATCTGGAGGGGGTACTGACCACTTCCATTCTTCTTGCCGAGATACAGAACGGCAAAATCGTTGCCCGGCCCGAAAGCTTCAGGGCATTCACTGACCTCATCGGGGAGTTCAGTCGGTATGAAGGGCAGACCATCACTTCGGCATCGAAGCTTGCAAAGATGATGGCGGCTAAAGCGCGACTCCTTGCCGACGTGATTGAAAAAGCGCTCTCCACCGTCACCAGTGAGCCCAACAGGCAGCTTCACGAAGCCAACAACGGTCTGAAAGAGCAGTTGGAGGGGTTCCGCGATCTCCTCATTCATGACATCACCCCTAAACAGTTTGCCGACATTTACGCTCAAACGATTGCTTACGGCATGTTCGCCGCCCGGCTGCACGACCCGACACTCGAAGATTTTAATCGAAAGGAAGCTGCCGAGCTGATTCCCAGAACCAACCCCTTTCTGCGCAAGCTTTTTCAGTACATCGCAGGCTACGATCTCGACAGTCGCATTGTCTGGATTGTTGATGCCCTCGCCGACCTTTTCAAGGCCACCGACGTTGCTGCCCTGCTCAAGGATTTCGGCAAAGCGACACAGCAGCATGACCCCATCATCCATTTTTATGAAACCTTTCTTGCCGAATACGACCCCGCGCTGCGCAAAAGCCGTGGCGTCTGGTACACCCCTGAACCGGTGGTCAACTTTATTGTCCGTGCCGTTGACGAAATTCTGAAAAGCGAGTTTGGCCTCAGGGAGGGGCTGGCAGATAGCAGCAAAACCGTGATGGACATCAAACGCGCAACGACCGACAAGCGCTCAAAAGATGGCTACACCACCCAGCAGATTGAGGTTCATAAAGTGCAGTTGCTCGATCCGGCAACCGGTACCGGCACTTTTCTGGCCGAGATTATCCGGCACATCCACAAGCAGTTTGCCGGGCAGGAGGGAGTCTGGAGCAACTATGTCGAGCAGCACCTCATCCCAAGGCTGAACGGCTTTGAAATCCTCATGGCCTCCTACGCGGTGGCCCATCTCAAGCTTGACTTGCTGCTTGCCGAAACCGGCTACAAACCAACC
>CAIXCO010000056.1 GCA_903917955.1 uncultured Chlorobiaceae bacterium
AACACAAAAAGCGGACGCCCCTTTCGCTTTATCCTGAACAACTCCTCAGCAACGGTAGCGAACGTCTATCTTGCCATGTATCCCAAATCGCAATTGGCCAAAGCCATAGAGCAGGACGCTTCAATTCTGCGTCAAGCCTGGGAAATGCTCAACCGAATTACTCCCGAGCAGCTTATGGGAGAGGGTCGGGTTTATGGCGGAGGATTACGAAAGCTGGAGCCCGGAGAACTGGCGAATGTTGATGCGTCGGAGATTGCGGCATTGATTCCCGAGTTTAAGCAGGTATTGGCCGGTCAGCAGTTGGCGTTGTTTGGGGGATAACAGTGTACATCGAAATGAATCATGAAAACCTGCACACTCAACGAAGTTCAGGATAGCCTTATCGGCCAACATGGCACCCCGGAGAGGGACAGGTTTGAGTATGAATTACAGATGGACCTTATTGGGCAAGCCATCAACGGAGACGCGCCAGGAACGCAACTTGATCCGGGAAGCATTGGGCAAACGTATTGGTGTTCAAAAGTCCCGGATATTGAGGATTGAAAGTAATGCAAGTAATATTACCATCGACACTTTGATGCGCGTTTTCAATGCCTTGCAGGCAAAAGTAAAATTTCAGGTTGAACTGCCACACTTCAAAATCAGTGTGGGTCAATAATTTTAGCCGACAAAAGCAATTGCGCGGCAAACCGTTAATTGACTCAGTTAAAGCAAGTAAACCTTGACTTGTTTCCAAAGGGGCAGAGAAAGCCCGCAAGCTTGCTGGATATTACAATAGTTGCGCCCCGTTTTTTGGGTTGCCATCCGTCCCGCCGGTTTTGCTTGGCAAATAAAGGTTTTGGGGCATTTATTGCAGGATAGCGGTTATTTGGCGATGTTGAGTGGCTGCGGCGAGCTCATGTCAGGCTTCAGCCCAACGCACACAGTCTCGCCAGCTCATGACGGTGACTCCGTTTCGCTCGTATGAGTCGTCACCACCATAAATCAGCCAGGGCTGAAGCGCCTCTTCACCGGCAAATCGTGCGGCTTTTTGGCCTGCACGGATAGAGTCGCTGGTGATGGTCTGACCTGATTTTATCTCCACCGGTTGCAGTTTTGTGCCACGTTCAAAAACTATGTCCGTTTCAAGGCCGTTATTGTCACGCCAGAAGTAGAGATCTGCAGGAAGCCCCTCGTTATAGCGGGATTTGAGGAACTCGCTGATGATGAACGATTCAAAAATTGCTCCCCTCATGGGATGCAACGCAAGGAGTTCCGATGAACGGATACCAAGGAGCCAGCAGGCAAGACCCTGATCAAAAAAATAAAGTTTTGGCGTTTTTACAAGCCGCTTTCCAAAGTTCCGGTAGTAGGGCGGGAGCAGGTGGACAATGTAGCTTGATTCCAGAACAGAGAGCCATGAACTCGCTGTTTTATGGGAAATTCCGGTTTCACCCGCCAGCGTATTAAGGTTCAGCAGTTGTCCGTTTCGTCCTGCACAGAGCCGTACAAAGCGCTGGAATACTGATAAATCCTGAACCCGCAAGATTTGCCGGATATCCCGCTCAATATAGGTGGCTATGTAGCTTGCAAACCAGTCGCCGGGTGATATCTCCCTGACGTGAAGAGCCGGATAAAAACCCTTTATGATCAGTGTGTCAAACGATAGTGACGATTGTGCTGCCGCCGGAAGTTCTGAAAGAGACAAAGGCAGCAGGGTGGTCATGCCGACACGACCGGCAAGTGACTGGCTGACTCCGGCAAGCAGCCCGAATTGCTGTGAACCGGTCAGAATGAATTTTCCAGGAATCGGCTCTTCATCAACCATGCCTTGAAGGTATGAAAAAAGATCAGGCCAGCGTTGTGCTTCATCGAAGATGGCTCCGTCACGAAACCTGTGAAGGAACCCTTTTGGGTCTTCCAGGGCAAATGCACGTTCTGCCGGGTCTTCAAGAGTTACGTACGGCTTGTTGGCAAAAACGGCTTTTGCCAGCGTTGTTTTTCCTGATTGACGAGGACCGGTTATCGCAATAACAGGAAATGTCTTGGCCAACCTCTGAAGGGTTGTTGTGAGTTTACGGTAAATCATGTTTTATTATACAAATTGCGAATTGAAAGTGCAAATTGTATAACTTTTTTGATGACTTCATCAGCAAGGAAGGGAGAGCAAGGGAGCTACAAACGCTTCGTGTACATGTCTATATTGGAAATATGCGGGATAATTTTTGTACCCTTAACCAGATGATCTCCTGATATTGATTGCTGCTGCAGGATAATTCATGCTTTTACGTTAAATTTCACATTAAGGGTAGTTGCAGTAGAGAAATTGGCTCTACAGCCTTGGTTGAAAAGGTTTAACTTTGACGGGCGCTTTCGTGCTTGCTTGCTCAAATGGGTGGCAGTGGGAAGTTGCACGTTACAATGATATTTTGAACTGGCGAATAAACGAAGAGTCTCAATGGCAGATATTTCGGAAATATATGAACTGTTGTCGCCGGAGTTTTTGAGCGGTGAGGGGCTCGACACCTCTTATGTCGATGCCTTTGCGGGAAGGGGAGATAATCCGGTTTTGTCGCTAAAAAAGGCGGTTGCTGGGCAAACCTGACGGAAAGCTTCAGAGACTCTTTTCCGGCTATCGTGGTTGCGGTAAAAGTACCGAATTGAATAAACTGCAACGGGGGATCAGCGGGGAGCTCATTGTGCTGAATTTTTCGGTACTTAAAGAGCTTGACCCGGTGAACATCAACTATGTCGAGCTTTTTGTGATCACCATGGAAAAGCTGTTTGAGGTTGTTGAGACGTACAACATCAGCCTTAACACGCAGTTGCTTAAAAGTATCGTTGAATGGAGTTGCACGGCTGAAATAGATTGAGCCCCGGTTATCGGATCTGATCAGCCGTTGCGACGACCTGATCCGTGACGTCAAGAGCCGTCTGTCGGAGATCGGCAAGAAAGGGCTCATTATCATTATTGAAGATCTCGATAAGTTGAGTGTCGAGAAAGCCGAAGAGCTTTTTTTCAACCACAGCCATATTCTTTGCAGTCTGCAAACCCATGTGATTTTTACCTTTCCGGTCTCCTTGCGTCACCATCCGAAAGCCACGGTTATCAAGGGAAATTTTGATCTGGATTTCGAGTTGCCGATGCTCAAGGTGCATGACAAGCAGGGCGAACCCTACCCAACAGGGCGGGACTCACTGCTTGATATCATAGGTTGCAGAATTGGAACGGAGTGTTTTGAGCCTTCTGATTTGGTTTTTCAATTTATTGATATCAGTGGCGGTTGCTTGTGTGATCTCTTTCGCATGATTCGCGATGCGGCTGATAATGCGATGAATCATGGCCAAAACCGGATTACCCAGTCCGATTATACCAAAAGTTTTTTCAGGCTTCGCCGCGATTACGAAAATACCATTGCCGAAAAATGGTATAACAACGAGGTGATTATTACGGTTAAAAAGTATTACGATACCTTGCAATCGGTTGCGTTGAGTGAGACGAAAAAGGTTGATAATACCGGAGCTGCGCTTGATTTGCGCCAAAACCTCTGTATTTTTGGTGATAACCTCAAGATTGTCGAGCGATTCTTTTTGAAAACCCCTCAAAGCGGTTTTCTCTTTGCTGTTTGCAATGATGAACTGGTGCAGCAGGAGATTAACGCTACAATCAGCTTTCTCTTACAGGGTAAAGGCAAAACTATCCATGCCAATAACAATCTTGGTCACATTGAGGTCCGGCTGAAGCTGTTGCAGCAGCAGCTCGATGAAGCCGAAAAGAATCAGCGCGACCCGGCTGATATTGCCAATGAGATTGTGTTGGAGTTGTTGGCGATTTATGCCCAAATTCCAGGAACAGCACGATTGATTAAGTCATTGATTGCGCAATATTACGATCGGTTTGATCTGGAGAAGCCGGAAACATGTATGACTGTTGCCTATGCGTTAAGCTCTTCAGGAGAGGAGGAAAATGCACGCTTACTCATCTGGCTAATTTGCAATCTGGACGGAACGAATTTTTTGAAGCCGAGCAAGGGTACTGTGAAGCCCTTGCAATTTGAAAAGAATAATTTCGAAGGAGCTGAGGAAGGGTACAGGGAGGCGTTGGCAATTCAGGAAAAAGTTCTCGGCACCGATCATCCTGAAACACTGCGCACTCGCGAAAATCTTGACAAACTTCACGAACGGATGCAGCCGAGCGCATGGTCTTCTGAAGGGCGTTAACAAATTTTTTTTTGCAAAGCCTATTCTCCGTCAATAATGGCGATGATCTTCCGGAAATCAGCAATTGGCAATGGATGCGGTAACGGCCGTGCTTACTTGTCAGGAGCAGAGTAAACAAAAGTGTACTGTTATGACAGCCAAAAAGAGTGTGCGACGCAAGGGAAAGGGAGTTCGTGCATCGTCCAGACCCATGAAAAAGGTGATGCGAAACCTTTCAAGGACGATAGGGCAGCCTGCGGGGTCATTGCTTCATATTGGTGAACAGAAAACAGCCAATTGCATCATAACGGTTTTTGGTTACGATGAAGAGCGTGAGTTTCATACTCCGGTGAAGAGCGTTGCTGAATGCGGGGAATGGAAAGATCAGCAGCGGGTTCTCTGGATCAACATTGACGGGCTGCATGATGTTTCGGTGATTGAGGACGCGGGCAAGCTGTTTGGAATTCATCCGTTGACCCTCGAAGATATTCTGCATACGGATCAGCGCTCTAAACTTGAGGACTTTGAGAGCTATCTTTTTCTGGTGCTCAGAACGCTTGAACTTGAAAAGATAACCAATGATGTTCTTGATGAGCAGTTGAGCATGGTGATCGGAAAAAATTATGTTCTCACCTTCCAGGAAAAACCGGGAGACATGTTTGATGCGGTAAGGGAGCGGATCAAGAGCCCGGGGACAGGGATAAGAAAACGGGGGGCAGACTATCTTGCCTACGTGCTTATTGATGCCATTGTCGATAGTTATTTTACCGTTCTTGAAGAGCTTGAAGGTCGTATCGAACTGCTCGATCAGGAGCTGTTCACAACATCCGGCCGCGAAACCTTTGAGGCTATCTATGCCCTGAAAAAAGAGCTTATTCTTTTACGCAAATCGGTAAGGCCGATGCGGGAGATCATCAACAGCATCAGCCGGGATCATTACAAGGTAATTGATGATGAAGCAACCTGGCCTTTTTTCAGGGATGTGTACGACAACGTCATTCTTATCAACGAAACCATCGAAACCTATCGCGATATCGTTCTCGGCATGTACGACACCTGGCTGGCCATTGTCAATAACCGGATGAACGAAATCATGAAGGTGCTCACCACGATCGCCACTATTTTCATGCCACTCTCTTTCCTGGCAGGACTCTATGGTATGAACTTCCGTTATATCCCTGGTCTTCAGTGGGAGTTGGGATTTTTTGCACTGCTCGTATTCATGGGTTTTACTGTTGCCGCCATGATGGTTTATTTTCGCACGAGAAGGTGGTTTTAAGGGCCGTCTACCTGTGATCTATCGGGTTTCTGTTTCGGTAATTGGCGCTGCTGAGGGTTTCAGTCATTCATCGCAGTGTAGCAATTGTTACGGTTTTAAGAAACCGGCCCGGCAGAGAGCCCTTTTGCTGTTATAAAAAGGGCAAATAGAGCGAAAACCATGAAAATTGGCGCTGCCAAGGGTGTTTTGTGGCTACTTTTCATTATGTTAGAATTCTAAAGTTTCATTCAAGACCTTGTCTTTTGAGAAAACTGCCCTGAAGCAGGAAATTGACCTTTTTTTACGGTAATCCCTTCTTTTCAACGAACCGGTTTTTTCTCCTGTAGCATTGGCAGCGTCATGGGTTTCAAGCCTTTGCCTTGGCCATTGAGCTGATTTTTTGCTGAAGTATTCTGATGTTTTTAACTTCAGGAAGCATGAGAGGGTTTTGTTTGAAAGAGATCGGGGTATTGCGCAGCAGTGCGTGGTTCCCTGAACATACACAGGGAATGCTAACATAAACGATTGAATGTAGTGGCAAGAGAACGTTTTAAACGAAAATCAAGACCCTCCGGCAACAAGGGTCACAGGCCTTCGGTGCAGTTTACCGGAGAGAGGGTGAAGCCGAATGATCATATTCTTATCAACGAGTTTCTTTTCAGACGGGGTGAGAGCTCTCTCGGGGCTGAAATTGTCACCTTTTTTGCTGATCATGATGGCGAGCGCTTCAAGTCGGTAGAGCTGGCACAGGCTCTTGGGTATACCGAATCAAAACAGCTTCCCGGTTTCTGGTATGTGCTGCACAAATTGCAGGAGGAGGGAACCGTTGACAAGGACTCCAAACGCTGTTACGGCATTTCAGGCACGGATGCGGCCACCTACGAAGCTCATCTTGAGCAGGCCAAGCCCTTCCCCCTTCCCGGCAAGAAGCAGTACACGGTCAACAGCTATACCGGCCATATCACAACCCACCCCAACGGCTACGGCTTTGTTGATGTCGAGGGCTTCGATGATGATATTTTCATCAAGGCAGGCGATATGGGTTTTGCCATTCATGGTGATGAAGTTGAGGTGCTTGTTTCGAAGGTGCCGGATACCTACTCCTCCAAATCCACTCCCCATCAGCGCTGTGAAGGCGCGGTGCAGAAGGTGATTTCCCGTCGTATTACTACCATTGTCGGTACACTGACCAAGGCGAACCGCAAGTTTGTGCTCAAGGCTGATGACCGCAAGCTGCTTCCTGAAATTATTGTGCCAATCAAAAACGCCCGCAAAGCGGTTGATGGCCAGAAGGTGCTTGTCGGGGAGCTTGATTTCAGCAAAGAGGGGCAGATTCAGGCCAAGGTGCTTGAGATTCTGGGTACTGCTGGCGACTCGGCGGTTGAAGTGAGCGCTATTGCACGAAGCCGTGGCATTGACGAAACCTTCGAAAAACCATTGCTTGATTTTGCGAACTCCATTCGTGAGGGAATTACCGACGAGGATCTCCAGGGGCGTCTCGATATCCGCGACAAGGTTGTCTTTACCATTGACCCTGTCGATGCAAAAGATTTTGATGATGCACTCTCGATTGAGATGCTTGAGGACGGACAGTATAAAATAGGCGTTCATATTGCTGATGTATCGCACTATGTGCCCGAAAACTCTCCCCTCGATCGCGAGGCGCTCAAAAGGGCTACCTCGGTCTATTTGGTTGACCGGGTAATTCCGATGCTGCCTGCACGCCTTTCCGAACAGATATGCAGTCTTAACCCTGGTGTTGACCGGATGGCATTTTCGGTCTTCATGACCGTCACGGACGAGGGTGAAGTGAGCAAGTATGAGTTTAATAAAACGGTTATTCACTCCAAACGCCGTTTTGCCTACGAAGATGTCGAAGAGATTCTGAAGCAGGGCAAGGGTGACTTTATTGATGAGTTGCAGGCGCTTGACCGCCTCAGTGTTCTTTTGCGTGAAAAGCGCTTCAAGCACGGCGGGCTCGACTTTGAAACCGAAGAGGTACGTTTCAAACTTGGAAGCAAGGGCGAGCCGCTTGAGGTGATGAAGAAAGAGCGTCTCGGCAGCCACCGCCTTATTGAGGAGTTCATGCTGCTTGCCAACCGCAAAGTGGCCAAATATCTGACTACGGTGTATAAGGAGAACAAGAAGACTTCCCATCCCGTCATCTACAGGGTGCATGGTGCTCCCCAGCAGGAGAAGGTGCTCATTCTTGCCAACTTTGTCAAAAGGCTCGGCTTTGAGCTCAAGCTGAATCGGGGTAAAGAGGGGCCGATTGTTTCAGCCTCAGCGCTTCGCCAGCTCTTGCAGCAGGTGAAGGGATCCAATATTGAGTTTCTGGTCAGTGAGCTGGTATTGCGCTGCATGTCGAAGGCGGTCTATACCGGCGACAATGTGGGCCATTACGGCCTCGGCTTTGAGCATTATACCCACTTCACCTCGCCCATCAGACGCTATCCTGATCTGATTGTGCACCGTATGCTCTTTGAGTATGAGAACCTCCGCAAGAAGCGCAGGAAAATCTCTGCAACACGCATCGCTGAACTGACCGACAAGCTTCAGACGGTCTGCAAAATATCCAACGAGCGTGAAAAAAGTGCTGTGGAGGCCGAGCGCGAGTCGATCAAGCTCAAACAGGTCGAGTATATGGCCAGCCATGTCGGCAAGGCCTATCCTGGCGTCATTTCAGGCGCGACCGATTACGGCATCTATGTCAGAATGGTCGATTTTGCCATTGAGGGGATGGTGCACATGCGCAACCTCACCGACGACTATTACGAATATGACGAGGCAACCTACTCCCTGGTCGGCAAGCGCCGCAAGAAGCGGTTGCAGATAGGTCAGCGGGTCAAGGTCAAGGTGAACAGTGTGGATCTGCAGCGCCGCACCATTGATCTTGTCATAGAAGAGTAAGAACAGAGGCTCTCCCCCTGGTGGCGATTTCGTGCTTTCAGGGGAAGAGGTTTTGCGGCTCAGACAAGGTCGGAAAGGCGTAAAAAGTTGTAGAGGAGCTTGAGGCCGGTTGTGTGGTACTCCTCACGAATGCTCTCAAACTGCTCCTTGAGCTCCCCTTGATCTATCTTTTTCAGGTCGGCATCATTCTCACACCACTCCGAAAACATGGCATCGGTAAGTTCAAAATGGCACTGCAGTCCGTAGCCGTTTTTGCCAACCCTGACCGCTTGTATCGGGCACCCTTCGCCTGTCGCAAGCAATTCCATTCCTGATGTCGCAAGCTCTACCGTTTCGCCATGAAGCTGAAAGACAGGAAAGCTCTTGCCAAGTCCGCCAAAAAGAGCATCCTTTCGGCCTGCGGCGGTGAGATCAATTCTGTAGGGATTTCCGTTGGGGTCAACAAATCCAGCCTCTTTTACCGCAGCCTTCATCACCTTTCCGCCACCCGCCTTGACAAGGCACTGCATCCCAAGGCAGATACCGAGGAAGGGGATCTCCTCATCCAACGCCTGCACAATACGGCGGAGCTGAAGCAGCATGGAAGAGGTTTCATCGTTGGCGCTCTGGTAGCCGCCAAGCACCACAAGAGCGCTGTAGCCTCGTGGATCAGGGAATGTTCCGCAGGCTGAAAGATCCTCCTGGTGCGAGGCAATACCGTGCTCGCTGAGCAAGGTTTCAAGAAGTCCTGCCCCTTCCTGGGTCATGTTTTTGACAATCAGTATTTTTCTGCTCATGAGTTGTTGCTGGATGATGCTCAAGAATTTCTGTTTACAAGGTGGAATGTACTCTACAGCCCCTTCCCTTCAAAAAATGGGCCATTCTGAACCATAGTTTTTTTGTAATGCGTATCTTGGGGGGAAATACAGAAAATTGCCATGAAAAAGAGAACATTCACCGAGACGTATAATGACCAACCATAGCATCGACATCAATCGTCTTAACGCATTCGCCGAGAAGATGGTGCAGGAGAAAAAGACCGCTGTCGGCTTTCCTTGTAACCAGAACATCAAACTGGCCGATTTCTATCACTGGTATGCCGTTTCAGGATTGGCAGATGTGGCCATGAACAACGTCGGTGATCCGCGCAAGCCGAGTCTTTTTGCCCTGAACACTCACGAATTTGAAAACGAAGTCATTGATTTCTTTTCACCTCTTTACGGATTTTCATCCGCAGAAGCGTGGGGTATTGTCACCAATGGCGGCACCGACGGGAACAACCACGGCATCTACTTCGGCGTCCACGCTCTGGGCTCACAGAGCGACATCAAGCCAGTGCTCTACGTTTCAGAGGAGGCACATTACTCCATCATGAGGCTCTGCGACCTTCAGGGGCTGGAGATGCGCCAGATACCGACGAACATCAAGGGTGAAATGGAGGTGCAGGCGTTCGAGCGTGCACTCGACCCAAATCGTCCAGCCTTGATCGTTATCGCGGTTGGTACCACCTTCAAGGGAGCTATCGACAATCAGGATGCCATTGCCGAGGTGCTGGCAAAAAAACGGCCTGTTGCCATCTACCGTCATGTTGATGCCGCGCTCTTTGGGGGGTACCTGCCGTTTACAGAACATGCCGATCTGGTCAGTCACTCCGTCCGCAATTTTGATTCCATCGCCATCAGTGGACACAAATTCTTTGGATTCGATGAACCCTTGGGCCTCTTTCTCACAACAAAAGAGGTGCTGGAGAAGCAAAACCCCTTTCGCGTCTCTTACCTGAACGCTTCGGTTCCGACCATCACCTGCTCCCGTTCAGCGCTCGCACCACTGAAGTTCTGGTGGCAAATCCACAAGACCGGAGTGGAAGGGTACCGGCGGCAGGCAGAGTTGATTTTGAAGAATGCGCTCTATCTGAAAGAGCGGCTTGACGAGATCAACTATCCGGCATGGAAGAATGATATTTCGAACACCGTCTATTTTCAGCGCCCCGGTGAGTGGGTTATGAAGAAGTGGAGTCTGGCGCCTTACGAGGATGAGCGCCTTGGCGGAAAGCTTGCGCACGACATCGTCATGCGGCACGAGGG
>CAIXCO010000057.1 GCA_903917955.1 uncultured Chlorobiaceae bacterium
ATAGCCCTTGTAGGTCGAGCTCATTTCTACACCAGGAATAAGCTCAATGCCTTTTTCTAAGGCTAATGGCTTTGCTTTGTCAATACCTAAAACAGAATCATGGTCAGTAATGCTGATGGCCTTCAATCCGACAAGAGCTGCCTTTTCAACAATCTCTGCCGGTGTGAAGATTCCGTCCGAACATTTCGTATGTATATGTAAGTCTGCTTTTTCAAAACCATTATGCCCTAAGCCCGATAAGCTGTATGGCACGGCTGGATTATTTAGCTGTTAATTTAGATTTCCTATATATAAGAAAAAAATCCCGCCTGCTTCCGAAGAAAACGCAATTATTTTTGAAGAGAAACCCTTCCTCAATAATGAGCTTACAGGGCCGCAGCTTATTTGCTGTAAAATTACTCTATTGCGGCGTTTTCACGTTCTGAGTCATTACCACCCTTTGCTTACGGCATCAATACCCCTGTGGTTACAAGGTAGAGTATGGCGGCACCAGCCACGAGCCGGTAGGCAATGAAGATGGTTGTGGTATGTTCTTTCAGGTAGTTGATCAGAAAGGCGATAGAGGCATAACCAACAATTCCTGCAGCGAGGGTTGCGACAAGGATGTTGGTCAAATGTTCAGGAGATGCGGCAATAATCACCCTCGTTTCATAGAGCTGCAGGAGTGCTGCGGCAAAGACAGAAGGCAGTGAAAGCAGAAACGAAAAACGGGCAGCGGCTTCACGCGAAAGATTTAAAAAAAGCCCGCCGGTTATTGTTACTCCTGAGCGCGAGGAGCCGGGTATGAGGGCAATGCTTTGAGCCAGCCCGATCAAGAGAGCCTCTTTCCATCCAATATCGGCCATTGATTTCAGTGGAAGATCCTTTTTGAGCCTGTTTTGTATTTTGCCTTCGGCCAGAGAGAGGAGGAGGGCAAGGCCGACAAGAGCGCCGCTGACCCAGTAGAGCGAGCGGAGGCTGCTTTCTATCTCTGACTTGAAGAGCAGTCCAAAAATGACAATCGGGAGCGTTCCCGCAACAATCATCCACCCCATTCTGGAGTCATTGTTTTCCAGGGGTTTGCCCCGCAAGACACCCTCGATGACTGCGGCAACAATGATGAAGATATCTTTCCAGAAATAGAGAAGAACGGCCACAAGTGTACCTATCTGCACAATGGCCGTAAATGCCGCTCCGGGATCTTCCCATCCAGCAAGGACTGGAATGATTCGCAGATGTGCTGAACTGCTGATTGGAAGGAATTCCGTCAGCCCTTGGACAATACCGAGAACGATGGCTTCAAAAAGTGTCATAGCTATGGATTGATAGCGGTTGGCAGAATACTCTTCTGCTGAAGGATATCTTCAAGATATACAACGGCTTGCTGAACTGCAAGAGAGCGGTGACTGAGGCTGTTTTTTTCTGCCGTGCTCATTTCCGCGTAGGTTTTTGCAGTAGGGTGCACCAAAAAGAGAGGGTCATAACCAAATCCGGCATCTCCCTGTTCTGCCAAGGTTATGCTGCCCGGGACAACTCCCTCCGCAGTGTGCTCAAAAGAAAAGTTGCCCTCCGGGGAAGGGAG
>CAIXCO010000058.1 GCA_903917955.1 uncultured Chlorobiaceae bacterium
ATGTTAGAAAGGGTGTTCCAGAGCAGAACGCAGGAACACTGTGAAATTATGATTGAAAACCATGGCCTCACGACAACGCCCACCATACTTCAGCGAACGCTTCGGTTAGACGCCATCATCAGCGATAATCCGCATGAGTTCCTCCTCTCGCTCACTGATATCAGCGATACCCGGCAGGCTTTGGAGCTAGTCCTTGCCAATAAGGAACTTGCCTTTCAAAATGAAGAAAAGGAAAAGCGGGCGGCGGAGTTACTCCTTGCCATCATAGCACAAAAAGATGCAGAACAAAAGATACTGAGTTATGTAAAACAGTTGGAATGCGCAATGCAGAGCACGCTCCATGCTGTAGCAAAGGTCGTGGAAGCCCATGATCCCTACACTGCAGGTCATGAGTTGCGTGTTGGTAAGATCTCGGCGGATATAGCACGGGAAATGGGGTGGAGCGAAGAGAAGTGCAGCACTCTGCTGCTCATCGGAATGGTGCACGACATTGGCAAAATTAGCATACCTTCCGAGATACTTTCCAAACCAGGCAAATTGTCAGCAATAGAGTTTGAGCTCATCAAGACCCATGCTGAACAAGGCTATCAAATCCTCCGTGATGTCGAGTTCCCTCTGCCGATTGCAGAAATTATCCGGGAACACCACGAGCGTATGGATGGCAGCGGCTATCCGCAGGGCCTGAAAGGCGAAAATACACTGCCTGAATCTCGCATACTTGCCGTAGCCGATGTGCTTGAAGCCATGGCCTCAAATAGAACTTACCGAGCTTCCTTAGGCATTGAAGCTGCCGTTAGTGAGATTGAGACACACCGTGGAAGCTTATTCGACCCGGAAGTAGTTGATGCCATGCTCCGCCTGTTTCGCGAAAAAGGCTATCATCTGCCGGATTGAGGTAAACCACCCCGGAAGAGGGAGTCGACCTTTTGAAGCATCAACGGCTTTCTCTTCTCTCAGTATCCTCAGCTCAGGCGGCTGGTCGCTGATCTTTGTGTCAGCAGTTTGCTGGTTGTATGCTTCTTGATAAGTTTATTTCCCCTTGTTCGTTGTGGCCGTAACCGTTGACAGCATAGATGCCTGCATCTTGTCATCTGCCGCACCTTCTTTGTCGCCGATTTGTGCTTTGACTGAGGCTCTGCTGTTGTATGCCGCATAGAGCAACCGCTTGTTGCCGGGCTTTCTCTTGATGATTTCACTGAAGTCCTCCAGGGCGCCATCCATCTCACCAACGTTGACTCTTGCAATGCCCCGGTTCCCGTAAGCCGTGATTGCTTCGCGGAAGCGCAGTCCAATCTTCAAGGCTCTGGTGTAATCCTCGATGGCACCGGCATAATCACCGGTGCTGCTCAGTGCATTGGCCCGGTTACAGTAGGCATCCGCATTGTCAGGATGTTCAAGGATGATCCGGCTGATCTCCCTTGCCGTACCCCGGTATCCACCCATCGCATCTTTCATCATAGCTCTCTTCCGGCTTCTTGTTGTTGTCAAGGTTCAGGCTCTTTTATGAGATTCTCGTTTCAATGCAAAATCTTTTCACACCCACTCTTCACTCAAGGTTTCACCCTGCAGGCTGATCACCACCTTCTTAACCGGAACCTTGCGCGAAGCCCTCTTTAACGCTTCGGCCACAATCGACATCAAGCCGCCACAGCAGGGCACCTCCATAATCGCCACGGTGATAGTGTTGATATGCGACAAGTCAATCATGGCGGCAAGTTTTTCAACGTAGATATCCATCTCCGAATCAAGTTTTGGGCAGGCTATGGCAAGGCTTTTGTTGCGCATGAACTTTCCGTGAAAATCTCCCACAGCAAATGCCGCACAGTCGGCTGCAAGCAAAAGATCGGAACCCTGATAGTAGGGCGCCTGCGGCGAAACAAGGTGGAGCTGGATCGGCCACTGGCGAAGTGCACTCTGAGCGGGTGCACCAGGCAGAGAGGCAACTGCTGCATCAGCTTTGCTGCTGGTCTTGAAATCTATTGTTCTGCTGCCCGGGCATCCGCCGGTGTGTGCAGCATGATGAGGTACTGCTTCGCGGAGAGCTTCACGCTCTAACGGGTTGGCAATTCCCTGCTCTTTGAGGTATTCAAGTGCATGCTGTACAAATTCGTTCTGACCGTGATCCATAAGGTGGTGCAAATGGGCAGCAATAACATTGGGCCCGCCTTTTGCAATGCTCTCGTGCATAACGCGCTTTTCGTCATAAGGTTCGGCTTCACGACTTACAATTTTCATCGCACCGGTCGGGCAATGGCCAATACAGGCGCCAAGTCCATCGCAAAAAAGGTCACTGATAAGGCGGGCTTTGCCATCAATGACCTGCAACGCCCCTTCAGGACAACCCGGAATGCAGTCGCCGCACCCGGTACATTTTATTTCATCTATCGTGATAATCTGCCGTTTCATCTCTTCCTCCGTTTATGGTTTCAACACTGCGTGCTCAATTTTTGCCTCTTTGCAGCAAGAGCGGGTAGTGTTCGAACTGTGTAATCACTATTTCTGGCAAGTACTTCTGTTGCTGTTTTTCTAATTGATATCAATATAGTATCAGTTGATTTTAAAACCAAAACATATTTTTCCTGAGCCTGCTCCAGGAAGCAACCTGAGCAGGCAAGCGAGAAGGTGTTCAGGGGTGGCTGGCGTGGCAGGAATTTATGTCGGAAGCGGTGGCCGAGCAAGGGCGGGGGGATGCTTGCCAAGAGCAGGGGAGAGCTCTATGTGATCATCGGCACGCTCTACCTTGCCATCAGCGGTGAGCAATGTCTTCTGGATGAGTTGGATAGCTCGTTCACTGCCGCATCCTACGTGGAATTGATAACGAAATTGGTTCAACACTCTTCCGGTAGTTGTTCCTTTTTATTTTAAAAAATCATATTTGAGTATTAAATTGGTGTTCAGGGGGTGTTATGGGCAGTGCGTTACGAAACTGCACACTACAGAGTGTCACAGGGGTTTACATAAACGGAAAATGATTGTTATGAAAGAGGATGAAAATGGCTCAGAGTTACAAAAACGGGCCGGGGAGCGTTTTATGAAAAGCGGAGTTGCTCCCGATATTCTCTTCTCGGAAGCGGAGTTGCAGCGTGTTGTACAAGAGTTCTCGATTCACCGGATTGAGCTTGAGATTCAGAAAGAAAAACTCCAGCATGCAAAGAATCAACTTGAAGAGGCTCTGACACAATACACCGATCTTTACGACTACGCCCCGGTGGGTTATCTGACCCTGGAACGTAACAGCACCATACGCAAGGCAAACATGACTGCTGAAAAACTCCTTGGTAGAGATCGTGCACTCTTGGTTGGCAACAGATTTATCCGTTTTGTTGACCATAAAGAGCGAATCCGTTTCAACACATTCATAGAGAGAGTGTTCAGTCAAAAGGAGCACCTCACTATTGACCTGTTGCTCCAGGATGAGGGTGTTTCTGCACTATCCTTGTCAGGCCGGATCATGCATCTTGAGGCAATGGTTGCGGAGCACGGTCACGAGTGCCGGATCACCCTTTCCGACATTACCCCCCAGCAGCAGCTCGAAAAGAATAGTGCAGGGTTACAACAACAAAATAACCTGTGGGAAAAATTGATACACTCCCTGTTCGAGAATTTTCAAGACCCCTTCTTTCTTCTCGACCGCGATTGTACGATCCTGGCCGCAAACAAGGCTTTTTGCGATATGGTTGGCAAAACCCTGCATGAGTTGATGAACACGAATGGCCTTGATCTCCTCTCGCCCGAGCTGCGAAAAACGAGAAGGCAAAGAGTGGAAGAGGTTATGGTGTCACAGAAACCGCTCTTTTTTGAAGATGAACAATATGGCAAGATTCTTCGAAGTTCGCTCTACTTCATTGATGAAGGCAGAGGGAGCGTCCTTGTTATTGTCCAGAATGTCACAGAAACCAGGGCGATCGAGCAGAAACTTAAAAGTAAGGAAGCCTTCAATCAGGCAATCATCAACAGTATTCCGGGTATTTTTTATATCGTCGATCACAACGGTGACTTTGTTGACGGTAATGGTTATATGCGCGAAACGATTATCGGAGATTCGAGCGCTGATCTCGATCGTGTCAAGGTGCTCGATCTCCTCCACCCGGATGACAGGGAACAGGGGATAGCGGTACTGGAGCGCCTCATCGACCAAAAAAGTCCGGCAGAACCCTTTGAAGGTAGACTGATTCAGCATGGCGGCCCCGAGTACCGATGGTATGTAGCCATATCGCACCACGCAGTTATAGATGGTGTGGACTATATCATCGGCATCGGCGTAGACATTAGCGACCGTAAAGAGGCTGAGCGGGCTCTCATCGAGAGTGAAGAGCGGTTCCGAAAACTCTTTGAAAGCCATGCCGCTGCAAAGATGGTTATTGACGCCCGAACAGGCTCAATCATTGACGCCAACCATGCGGCAGCAAAGTTCTATGGCTGGAAGGTCGAAGAGCTTAAAAAGATGAATATCAATCAGATCATCGTACTCACAGACGAAGAGATACAACAGAGCATAGAAAACGCCTCATCCCGTCACCGCACTGCTGACGGCTCCCTCCGCGATGTCGAGGTCTACAGCAACAAAATCGAGATCAATGGCAAGCTCCTCATATACGTTATTATTATCGACGTCACCGAACGAAAACGTCTTGAAGCACTCACCGACGGCATCATCATCACCGACATTCGAGGCACCATCACCAGCATTTCACCAATGGCGCTCCATCTCTTTGAGGCCAAAGAGAAGGCAGAGCTACTCGCAACACCCTTTACCACTCTTGTTCATACCAGAGATACCAAAAAATGGCAAAACATTCTTCAGGAAGAGCCGGAAAAATCGGCGTCAATCCGTACTCTGGAGCTGTTATGCAAAAAAGGCAGAGAGGCGACCTTCCTGGCTGAAATCACCATCCTCCCGATTCATGATATTGCCGGTTTACTCCAGTCTCATCAGCTCATCATACGCGACATCACCCTGCATAAACTCAAAGAAAACGAGCAAATTCGTACAAGAAGCCTTATCGCACTTGGAGAGATGGCCTCAGGCGTTGCCCATGAAATCACGCAACCCATCAACACCATAAGCCTGTTGGCTGATAAAATGCTTGAAAAAGCCAAAAGTGACAGTCTCGATCTTAAAAACACTGTCAAAACACAAGCACAAAAAATAGTACAGAATATTGCAAGGATGCAAACCATCGTCGATAACATCCGGTACTTCGTAAGCAAAGACCAAAAAAGCGCAACAACCCGGTTCGACGCCAAAGAGCCAGTACACTCAGCCATCGCTCTCATCATCAGGGAGTGTAGAGAAAGACCAATAGAGCTCACCTTCCATTGCGGCCCCGAAGAGCTGCCGATCAGGGGCAACCTCTACCAAATGGAACAGGTGATTCTCAACCTCATCCGAAACTCCATAGATGCCCTCGAAGAAAAAAGCCAACAGGGCGTAGAGGCTGGAACGGAAATGTATATCCACCTCCAGGCAAAGCGTCAAAAAGAGAGCGTCATCATCAGCATTGCAGATAACGGCATCGGCATCAGCCGGCAAAATATCGACTATATCCTCCAGCCGTTTTTTACAACCAAAGAATCAGGAAAAGGTACCGGGCTTGGACTGTCGATATCATCCCGCATCATCAAAGAGATGCATGGGCATTTAAGCGTTACAAGCACTCCTATGCAAGGAACCACCGTGCAACTGAGCGTTCCTCTCAATATACCATCCGGCGCATCCTCATGAACCATTATACGTTAGCCTGTTGCATGGAAAAACTTTGGATTTGTCGTGAAGTGTAGACTGAATGGGTTGCGAGAGTCGAATGTTCACCGTCATTTTTCGGAGAACGGGGAGGTCGAGTTCAGTTTGCACCGATTGCCTCGGCGCATCGGGCGGGTCAGAATGGAGACGCCGCCAAGCAATGGGATTACCCGGCAGCTCTGTTCTCGTTAACCTGCACACTTTTGAACAGCTTGTTCAGGATACCAAAACTTATTTTTTGGGTTCCCTTATTTGCTGATGACCTTGCTGCGAGGTTTCATGGTATCCGCCTGAAGGTGGCCTCACTTCAGATGGGGGCATTTTGTGGCCGCACTCG
>CAIXCO010000059.1 GCA_903917955.1 uncultured Chlorobiaceae bacterium
CTTATCGTTCTCAGCATTCTTCCCCTGATGATCTGGGCTACCATTGTCTTTAAAAACAGTGTAAGGATTGCCTTCCAGGATGTGCTTACCCATCAGGCACGGCTCAACACTTTTTTTCAGGAGCATCTCACCGGCATGAGCATTGTCCAGCTCTTTAACCGTGAAGAGCGCGAAGCACGGAAATATGCCGCCATCAACGCCGATCACCGCGATGCCAATATCCGTACCGTCTTCTCATTCTCCATCTATTATCCACTAATTGAGACGTTGAGTTCGGCTGCTGCCGGACTTGTGATCTGGTACAGCGGCGTCCGGCTGCTCAAGGCCGACCTCACCATCGGAGTGGTCATCTCCTTTGTCCAGTATATCTGGCTTTTTTTCCGCCCCCTGCAGCATCTCTCCGACCGCTTCAACGTTATCCAGAATGCCATTGCAAGCTCAGACCGCATTATCCGCCTGCTTGATGAAAAAGAGGGAATCGAAGATCCAGCAGGAAAAGTGCAGATCGAGAGCTTCCGGGAGAGCATTGAGTTTAAAAATGTGTGGTTCGCTTATGAGAGTGACAACTGGGTGCTGAAAGATATCTCCTTTACTATCAACCGTGGAGAAAAGATCGCCATTGTCGGCGCCACCGGAAGCGGCAAAACCACCCTGATCAATATCCTCTCCCGCCTCTACCCCTTCGCAAAAGGGTCGGTGACCATTGACGGTATTGAGCTGCAGGAAATTGCGGAACACTCGGTACGAAAACTGATTGGTGTGGTGATGCAGGATGTCTTTCTCTTCTCCGGCACCATAGGCGAAAACCTCGCCTTTGGCAATCCTGAGGTCTCCGATGAAGAGTTGCGGGAAGCGGTGAGGATTGTCGGAGCCGACCGCTTTATTGAGCAGCTCCCCGGCGGTTACCAGTACAGGGTGCTCGAAAACGGTACCGGCCTCTCTTCCGGGCAGAAGCAATTGATCGCTTTCGTCAGGGCACTCCTCTACAATCCGGAAATTCTTGTGCTCGATGAAGCCACCAGCTCGGTTGACACCGAAACGGAATCGCTTATTGATGCGGCAACGGCCCGCCTGATGAGTGAGCGCACCTCCATTATCATTGCTCACCGGCTTTCGACCGTCCAGAAAGCTGACCGAATCATTGTTCTACACAAAGGGGTGATCCGGGAGAGCGGCAACCACCAGGAGTTGCTCGCAAAAAGAGGGCTCTACTACAAGCTCTACCTGCTGCAGCACCCCGAACAGACCCTCATCCCGGGAGCGCAAACCGCTACAGACTGCTGTCGCGGAGCACACTGATCGGCTCCAGCTTCGCGGCCTTTGCTGACGGAAGAATGGCTGAAAGCGTGCTGATGAGAACCGTCACACCTATAATGATAAGAAAATAGAGCGGATTATAGGACATACTGAAGCCCGTTTTGGTCAGTGGCCCCTGGGAACTCTCGATGGGCAGACTGGCAAAAATGTTGATGGAACCAAGGGCGAGCACGCCCCCGACAAGTGCGCCAACCAGACCCACCAGAAACCCCTCAAGCACAAACATGCCGACAAGCTGCAACGCCGAAAATCCGAACGACTTCATGATGGCAATGTCGCGACTCTTTTCGAAGACCGTGGTTACCAAAATATTGGCCACACCGAAGCCTGAAACAACACCGACAAAGGCCACCAGAGAGAAGACGATGGCACCGATACGGGCAAAAAGGGAGAGAATGCCCGCATTTTCCTCCTGCCAGGTGAGGCAGTGATAGCCGGTAATGCGCTCCAGCTCCCTTGCCAGAGGGGCATTGTTGAGCGGATCAGCCACTTTGAGCGCAATGCCTGAAACCTTGTTGTCCGGCATCCCTTCGATAATCTGGCCAAGCTTGAGCGACACCAGCACACTGTTATCGACCGCATTGACACCGGAAAAAAAGATCCCGGCCACCTTGCACTGCCGACTCTTTCCTGAGGCCGGAATGATGACAACCTGATCATTCAGCTTGAGCTTCATATCCCGAGCCACCGTTCGACCCACAAGCAGGGCATTGGACGTCTTTTCAAACATGGCGATATCGCCCTCTGTCAGCTTTTTTATAATTCCGCTGATGGCATCCTCCCGCTCAATCAGCACTCCCTTGAGCAGCAATGGCTGGTTGCGATTTCCCTTGACCGCCATAACCTGCGAAACAACATAGGGCGAGGCAGCAAGCAGCTCTTTTTCATACTCCGGAGAGCCAAAAACCGCAAGAAGCTGACGATAATTCCGCACCTCCTCCCGCTCCTGCTTCTTGATATTGTCATCAACAAAGGCAACAGAGGTAAAGCTCTCTTTTTCAAAAAGATTGACCGGCATGGGGTTCATGCTCTCCCCTTTCACGGTTATATGGGGTGCAACATTTACAATGGTCTCAACAAAAGAGTCGAGCAGCCCTCTCGTGAGCGAGTTGGTCGTAATCAGCACCATGGTACTGACCGCCACCCCGAAAATAGTAGTCAGGGTCTGACGGCGACGTCCCAGCAGATGGCGCAGGGCTATGGAGAAGAGGGTTTTCAGCATACAGAAGTTATCTCATCAGTTGATAATCACGAATTAATACTTGGCGAATTATTTACCATCCAAAGTTTTCAATGTCTAACCTTTTCGACTTCTCATAAAATCTGCGTCATTCATTCGCCTTAAAAAATCTTTTCCGATGTTTGTCTGTAAGTCTTCATGAGAAGCGGCTAAACAACTAAAACCCGTAAATATTTTTTATAACTTCGTTGAGATCAGCTTCCAGCGCCTCTTTATAAACGCCATCTACCTTAATACTGTCAATAATTTCCTGTACGACCAGATCAATAAATATTTTTTGTTCATCAGACGGCAAAATAAAAGGGATTTTTTTAATATAGTTAGCCGGATTATTTGCTGATGGATTTATTGTTCTTATTAATTTATTGCAAGTCGGGGAGTTGAAAAATGCAAGCAGATAACAAGTATATGATTTATCTATTGGAAAAACACCTACAATTGATTGATCAAACAGCTTGTTTTCTATTAATGAGGCTGTAATGCGTGAAGAACTGATCATCGGAACACCTATACCAAACTGAAAATAGTATTGAGAATTTTGAAATCTCGCTTTTTTACCAGACTTATAATGCTCAACAGCTTTTTTGCTCCAATCCATAAACCAACATTCTTGTTTTAGAAATTTTGTACCACCGCCTTTAACTATTGGCAGAAAGCATTTCTCTCCTTCTATCCCATCAAGAATATCAGGAATATTTTTATACTCTTTATTTATAGAATCCGTATTAACCAATGCATAGTTTTTACTATTTCTCAAGTCAAAACTGTTCACTTGTAAAAAAGCTTTATCATCACCCGAATAGAACCCTGTTACGCAATTTGCGATATCACCAACTTTAAGCTTTGAATCATTTATTGCTTTTGTAATTCCAATATTTGTTGCAATCAGAAACGCATAATCCGGATTTGCCAGAATTTCATCTTGTGTAAATGAAAATACTGATAACTCAGCCTCTCTGATATCAGAAAGTTGCTTAACATCAGTGAATGAGCTTAAAACTTTAAATTGATTATTTATACAATCTGATTTATTGCCTGCTTTTTTTAGAGTAATTATTGAAAGATTTGCATATCCAAAATTCACACCCGGAAAAAACGATGATGAGAACAAAGCCAGTTCAAGGATCTTTGTATTTGTCAAAATATGATGGCGAAGTGCTTTGTGCATGTGAATATTCAGAAATGTATCAGGAATAATGAAGGATAATATTCCATCTTCTTTTAATAGTTCAATGCAGCGAAACAAAAACAATGCATACGTATCTTTTGCATAAAGATCAGTGTACATTTTTTTAAGTATAGCTCTTTTTTCCAAGTCTTGCCATGCGCCATAAGGAGGATTTGCAATAATCTTATCGTAAAGACCTCCAAAATCGGCACTGAAAGTCAAAGCGCTGTCCAACAAAGTATCACAGAGGCGAACATGGACATTTGCATAATGAGAAAACTTATTTAAAAGCATCTGATATGCACCATCATTTAATTCACAAACATCAATTGTTGCAAATTCATTCACAGCCAGTATTGCTTCTACAAATACACCATCACCACCACAAGGCTCAAAAATGATATCTGTAGATTCAAGCATTAGTTTATTGACCATATAATCAACAATACATGTTGATTTTGTATAAAATGCCTGATAGACCAGCCTTTCCTGCATCATTACCATAAAAGATATTGCAATAAATTTTGTTCTTCAAAATAAGCAATAGCCTCTGGCTTAAAATCATTTTTCCAGTCCATATTGCTTTCAATCCAGCTCTTCAAATCATAACCAGAATATTCCATGATTTTTTGATAGGCTTCACAACCACAATAAGCGTCCCAAATTCCAGAGTTCTTTAGTGTGTTGAAGTAACTATTATTTTCCAGGGCTCTTACAAAAAGCAAGCATTTGAAATTTTCTGAAAGATTTTTATATATACTTGCAACAAGCAACAAGCGATTTGTGTTTCCTTTTTCATTTGAACCAAACCCACTTTTAAAATCAACAACATATTTCTGTCCATTAGAAACAAAGTGTAAATCAAGTTCTAATTTTATTTCACCTGAAGTAAC
>CAIXCO010000060.1 GCA_903917955.1 uncultured Chlorobiaceae bacterium
GCTCGCTCATTATGCTCCTTCAGCTCCCGGAGAAAGGCGAGGGTTGCGTTGGTTATCATTGGCGGAAAAATTGAGGTCCATTTCGAAAACAACCACTCCATTCTCTTCGGAAATGTTTTCGTGTACTCCTGAATGTAAAATAAATCTTCTTGAAAAACACGGTATCCACTTGAGCGTTTTCGGGCTCTATACCGTATTTATGGTATGCAATATGCCGTTAAAGCGGGATTTACAATGTGCCTTCTTTTGATGATGTTGTCATAACGCAATTAGCGTCCTGTTTTCTCGTCACCTTAAGCGCAATCAACGGCTATGGCACATACAATTTCAGAGTGGCTCCTGCCACTGTTCGCATGGGCTCAGTTCTCACAAGAGTCAGCCACTCCCAAGAGTTCCAGGCTGGAAACGTTGAGAGCTAAACGCACTGGCAAAGATTCCCGGAAAAGCATCCATCCTCCCTTGTCACCTGAAGAGGAGATCATCATCCAGATGGCAAAAGAGCACCCGACACTTTTTCTCACATAAGGGTGTGCACTTTTCTGCCATCACTTTATTTTTCAGCACCGTTTATGAGCTGCATGATCAATCTGCTTATAAACGGGTAACCCACATCGTTCCCTCATAGGTCTGTAAAGCATTGCTCAGTTTTTTTCTGTGAATGCTTTACAGTTAACCCCTCTTCACAACCTTCACCACATTCCTGATGGCACTGAGCTGTCAAGAATGAGCGGCTATGGTGTTTATGCCACAACAAAAAAATCAAATCATCTCTTTTCAAGATTTTAAAGGGATAATACCGTCTATACTGTACTATCTTTCATCTCTTGTTTTGAATTTGTACCCGAGTCGCCTCTGTTGAAGCCGTTCGCTGTTGTGATTGTAAACTTTTCGCACATCTGTCATCATGACCTTCCAGACCCTCCTGACCAGCTACCGTAAACATTCATACTCAGAGCGCGACAAGGGCGACCGGTTTGAGCGGCTCATGCAAGCCTACCTCAAAACCGACCCCAAATACGCCTACCGCTTCAAGAATATCTGGCTCTGGAATGAATTTCCCGGTCGCAAGGATCTGGGGGGAACCGATACCGGAATAGACCTCGTGGCCCTGACCTTCGAGGGCGACTACTGGGCCATCCAGTGCAAATGCTTTGATTCAGCCGCCACCATCGACAAACAGGCGGTTGACTCCTTTCTCTCCACCTCAAGCCGGGAGTTCAAGAACGACAAGCTGCAAACCGCCGCCTTCTCCCAGCGGCTCTGGATCTCCACCACCAACAAGTGGGGCCCGAATGCCAATGAAGCCATCAAGAACCAGAACCCGCCGGTTACAAGAATCAGCCTCTCCGACCTGGAGCATTCACCGGTAGACTGGGCAAGCCTTGAGCAGGGCATCATCGGCGAAGAGGCTCGAACGCCAAAAAAGGAGATCCGCCCCCATCAGCAGACGGCCCTCAACAATGCACACGAGCACTTCAAAACCGCCGACCGGGGCAAACTCATCATGGCTTGCGGCACCGGTAAAACCTACACCTCCCTGCGCATCGCCGAAACTGAAACCGACGGAAAAGGGCTAATCCTCTTTTTGGTGCCCTCCATCGCCCTGCTTGGTCAAACCCTCAGGGAGTGGACAGCAGACGCGATGGAGCCCATCAACCCGATCTGCATCTGCTCAGACCCCAAAATCAGCCGCCGCCACTCACGCAATGACGACAGCGACTCCACCAGCGTGCTCGACCTTGCCCTGCCCGCCACCACCGACGTGCCAGCCATTGTTCGCCAACTCAGGCAACTGCACAGCGCGGCAACACCCGGCATGAGGGTTGTGTTCTCCACCTACCAGTCCATCGAGGTCATTGCACAGGCACAACAGGAGCTGCTCCCCTCAGAAGAGGGCATCTTCGACCTCATCATCTGTGACGAAGCGCACCGAACCACCGGCGTTACCCTCACCGATGAGGACTCCTCCGCCTTCACCAAAGTGCACGACAACAGCTTCATCCAGGCGAAAAAGCGGCTCTACATGACCGCAACGCCGCGCCTCTACAGCGATGACTCAAAAACAAAGGCGGCACAGGCGGATGCGCTGCTCTGCTCGATGGATGACCCGGCCCTCTATGGCGAAGAGATCTACCGCATAGGCTTTGGCGAAGCGGTTGAAGCCGACCTGCTGGCCGACTACAAGGTGCTCATCCTCACCCTCAGCGATACCGACATTCCCCCTGCCGTGCAGAACGCTATCTGCAATCAGGAGCACGAAATCAACGCCGACGACGCCTCAAAGCTTATCGGCTGCATCAACGCCCTCTCCAAGCAGATCCTCGGTGACGCCGGTGTGCTGCAATCGAGTGACCCGGAACCGATGCGCCGGGCCGTCGCCTTCTGCCAAACCATCAAGGTCTCCCAACAGATCACCTCCAGCTTCAACTCCACCACCGACATCTATCTCAACTCCCTCTCCGAAGAGAAGCGGGCGCAGATGGTCTCCCTCTCGTCGAAACATATTGATGGCACCATGTCGGCCCCCGAGCGTGACGAGCTCCTTGGCTGGCTGCAGGCGCCTTCCGATGCAAACGAATGCCGGGTGCTCACCAATGTCCGCTGCCTCAGCGAAGGAGTTGACGTGCCAACGCTTGATGCCGTACTCTTTCTCTCGGCCCGCAACTCCACCGTCGATGTGGTGCAGTCGGTGGGCAGAGTGATGCGCAAGGCCCCCGGCAAAAAGTACGGCTACATCATCATTCCCATCGTTGTTCCCTCCGATATCGACCCCGCAAGAGCGCTTGACGACAATGAGCGCTACAAGGTGGTCTGGTCGGTACTCAACGCCCTGCGAGCCCACGACGACCGCTTCAACGCCACCGTCAACAAGATTGAGCTGAACCGAAAACGGCCCGAGCAAATTCTGGTTGGCCGGCCTGACGCGGGGAATTACGGAGATGGTGGATCTGAAGATCTTGTTAATGCTCACGCAAGCTCAAACAGTTACCGCACCTCAACAGAACTGATGCGTGAACAGGTCGCCATGCAGTTCCAGCAACTCCAGAGCGTCTTCTTTGCCCGCATGGTGCAAAAGGTCGGCGACCGCCGATACTGGGAACAATGGGCGAAGAATGTAGCAGAGATTGCCCAGCGGCAGGCCGAAAGAATCAACCGCCTCATCAAGGCCGACGGAGAGCACCAGAAAGCCTTTCAGGAGTTCCTTGGTGGCCTTCGGCAAAATATCAACCCCTCCATTACCGAGCAGGAGGCCGTTGAGATGCTCTCGCAGCACATCATCACCAAACCGGTCTTTGAGGCGCTCTTCAAAGGCTACTCCTTCGTGCAGAACAACCCCATCTCGCTCTCCATGCAGAAGATGCTCGACCTGCTTGAAGCCGGTAACGTCCCGGAAGAGACCGAAACCCTGCAAAAGTTTTACGACTCCGTCAGAATGCGGGCCCAGGGTATCGACAACGCCACAGGCAAACAGCGCATCATCATTGAACTCTACGACAAGTTCTTCAAAACCGCCTTCCCCGGCATGGTCGAAAAGCTCGGCATCGTCTACACGCCGGTAGAGGTGGTTGACTTCATTATTCACTCCGTCAACGACCTGCTCAAAAAAGAGTTTGGCCGCACCCTCGCCGATGAAAACGTTCACATTCTTGACCCCTTCACCGGCACTGGCACCTTCATCACCCGACTCCTGCAAAGCGGCCTGATTGTACCTGGGGAGCTTGAACACAAATACCAGCATGAGATCCATGCCAACGAAATAGTGCTCCTCGCTTACTACATCGCCGCAGTCAACATCGAAAACGCCTTTCACGACATGATGGGCGAA
>CAIXCO010000061.1 GCA_903917955.1 uncultured Chlorobiaceae bacterium
CATCAATGCCCCTTGTCGCTTTGTAACCGGCAGATATTGCAAATGGGTCCGAACAAAATCCCAGACACCTTCTTCAGTCTGCACTTCTTTCAAGAAGCGCTCTTCAAAACCACCATTGGGTTTGTAGGCGGAGATGACAAGGTCTTGCTTGACAGCGGTTGGCGTGGTGTATGCATTAAAACTACCTTGTTTTTTATCTAATGCCGATACATTGGCGACAATGAAGCCTGATTCAGTTATCGACGTCTGAATATTATTCCAAATTGCAGCGTTAGTATTTGAAAATTCGACAGTCATCCAGTGGCCTGATTTAAGCACTCTGTAAGCTTCGCGAAACCCATCTTTCATAAGAAGCCGATAATCAGCAGATGATTTCTCCTGTTTTTTACTTTCAATCGCTTCACAAATATTATCTGTTCTGATTTTAAGCCATGGCTCCCAGAGTAAATTAAGTTCTGAGTAGTTTATATTCGCGCCAAAAGGGGGGTCGATAAAGATGTAATCTATTGATCCGGTTGGCAAATAGGATGGGCGTGTCGTGGATTTTGTTTCAATCAATACATCTTTTTGCGACGAGCAAACATTGAAAAGTAAGGATCGAATGCGAGATGAAAGCCCATTAAAAACTGATACCTCCGGATTTGTACTGGATATATACAGCGTACCTTTTGTTCCGGCATTTACGAAGCCACCACCACCATGAAAATAGTATGAGAACGCAATACTCGCCATTTTAGAAAGAACGCGCTGGCTAGCTGTCACTAAAAAAGGCAATCTATTTTTTCCCCTTATTGCTCTACTCCATGCTGCTGCTAAAACCCAAAGATTCCTTTTTGTAAATAAATGATGGGCATGAGTAAATCCAATACGGAGAGGTTCACCTGTTTTATCTCCCTCTGGAATGAGGTCAACCGGAAACCAATAAGGAATCTCGCTTCGCTCAATCTTCTCAATCAGCTCCAAGTCAAAAGTATCAGGCGCTTTTTCATACCGTTTTTTGCCGACAGTGTAACTGATCAGCACGGGCACCTGCCTTGCTTGCCGCAGAGTTTCATTGATTGCCGAATCAAATCTGCTTACCCATGCACGCTCCATGTTGCGTTTGGTCAAACTTGCCGAGCAATGCGGGCAGGAAAATTCATCTTTTACTTTACCAGCATCCTTATCTAGCGCCACTTCCCAAAAAACCACTTCCTCTGAACAATTCGGACATACAAAAACATCCGACCAAACGGTATAGTTGATCTTACCTTTCGTCTTCCCATCCGTATGCTTTGTTTCATACATCCACCCGCATTCATCTTCAACCTCTTTCAGAATGCGCTTTGCCTCCTTTTCAAAAGCAACAACATCAACCGGTGTATTGTAGTTATAGGCGATGAAGGTAGCGGCTGGCGAGAGGTCGTTGAGTACCGCACGGCGTGCTCCCAGACGAGAAAAAGGCACCCAGGTTTTGTTGCCGTTTTCATCGGTTTCTTCCTGCAAAATGGTTCCGTCCGGCTGAACAAGAAATCCAAGTGATTCTACCACCTTACGATCACCACAAAGCTGAGCCGCCACACCGGTCATTCCTGTACCACAGAAGCCATCAAACACAATATCACCCGGTTCTGTGTAGTGGAGGATGTAACGCATGATGGCCTTATGCGGCACCTTGGTGTGATAGGAGTGCGCGTTGTAAATGGGGTCGTTCTTGCCTTCGCTCACATCCGCAGCAAAGGGTTCACGATGATAGGTAAAACCTTCGGGTTTCTCCGGCTTTTGTGCTTCCCATTCAGCAATAAAATCGGCAATCCATGGGTTCGGACAAGCTGTGTAATAAGGTGGATCACTCAGCTTCAGGATATCTTCATCGCTGCCGATTGGAAAACCTTCGATCTTGCGGAATTCAGGATCGCGAAGCTTCTCTGCCAACAGTTCGGTGAAATATGCCCTCCGGGCTTCATCATCAGGAAAGATCTTGCCAAGGCATGTGACAGGAGTGGCATTCGACACCAGTTCCTCATCAAACAACCTGCCTGACCCCTCTTTGGAGGGAACCATTTTTGTTTTAAAAAAGCTTTGCTGCTTCACTTTTGGGACTCCATGATATTTCTACCTTTCTTTGTCAGTCTGTATTTTTGTGTCGGACTTTTGGGGGCGTTTGGTTGCGACATCTCTATCAGATCGTCTGCGATAGCTGCGTCCAGGTAGTTTTTGCTGAAGCTGACCCTGTCTTTCATACCCACCGCATGCATCAATTCTGCCCTGCTCATTTCACCATCACAGGCTTTCAATAACTGCATTACTTGCTGGGTTACTTGCTGGGTTACTTGCTGGGTTACTTGTTCGACATTTGCTGAGCGAATTGAATCCGGGTGAACCGGGAAACGCACAAGAAAGTAGCTGCGATCATCATCCGTCTGGAAAACAGGATCTGGCGAGCCGTTTCGGGCAATCGCGCGCTTGATTTTTCTTATGCCAGTGGAGCGCCCCTCTGTCAGCTCAAGCTCTTTGAGGAATTCGCCAATACGTCTATTGCGATAACGACGGCTGACCGCATTGCCTGCTGCAATATCGGCCATCTTGATTGATCGGTCTGGTCCCGGGAAGCTGAGTATCACCAGCTCTTCGGGCGTAATGCGAACCTCGACCGGTTCACGAATTTCGTAGGAGCGGTGATACATCGCGTTGACCAAGGCTTCTTCGATCGCAGCATAAGGGTAATTCCAGAGACGATCGGCTTCGGCGCGATGCGGGTGTTTGATGACGGTCTGCTTCAGGTAGTTGCGTTGGATATGGCTAAGTGCATCCCGAATTATACGGTGCAACGGGCCTTTGAACTCCTTCTCTTCAAAAACATCACCACCCGGGCCATCAGGAAAATAGACCACGTCAATCTGGGTTACAGGAAAGAATTTTTCCGGATGTTCGTTGAACATCATCAGGCCGATGTTTTTCGGGAATGGTGCTTCACTGGGGCCACCCACGATGTTCAGTTGCCTGCCGATGGTTTCCATTGGCAGTTGGGCGGCCTGCTCTGCCAGTTCACTGCCCACCTCGCGCAGAAATTCTTCAATCAATCGCAACGACAAATCGCCAAGCTTGGCCTGCTGGTTGTAACGGTCATCGAATGGTACGGTTGCCGTCAGGCTTACCAGCTCTTTCAAGTCGTCATTTCTGGCAATAACAGTGCTCGATTGTTTGCGAATGTATTCGCGCCATTCGTTGCCAGTTTCAGAAGGATTAACCTTGGCCCGGTAAGGGCGCGTCTCGCCCGCAGGAGCCCAGATAACCAGAATGGTTTGACCCTGCCAGGTAACGGGTACACTCCGAGGGTGGTAAGATGGTTGAATAGCGTTATGCCCCAGGCGCAGGATCTCTTTCTGAATAGCATCGAGCTGATTTGGGTTTAAGCCGACAGGTGGCAGTTGTGGCCGACCATTCTGTTCTTCGATACCGACCACGATGTAGCCACCACCAAGATTGTGAAAGTCGTTGGCAAAAGCGCAGATCGTGTGGAGCACAGCCTCTGGGTTCCAGCCTTTCTTGAATTCGAGCCTCTCCCACTCAACTGCCTGGCCATGCAGAAGCGATTCAATGGAAATCGGTAATCCGAGAGTATCCATAGATTAATTCTCCATGACGATCCGCACCTTGGCCGGGTCTTTGCCCTTGGTGAGTTGATCAATGTACTCCTCAAAGCGCCTTTTCATCTCACCTGGTGTGGCGGCTCCGCCATGAACCTGAAGCGCTTTTTCGAGATCTTTGGTTTTCACACTCACTTTCACCAGTCCTGACAGTACCTCTTTAAGGGCATGAACAACGTTGTTATCGAGTGGTTCAGGCAGTTCACCTGACTTGATAAACGATTCAAGCGGTTGGCGATCGTCACTCCTGAGCAGATCCATGTTCGCCTGAGTAATCGGGTCTTTGAGATTACCGAGAATGGTAACACTCCAGCCAGCCACCATTGCGTCAAGCTCTGCATCCATCCTTTCAATCATTTGATTAGCCCCGATCATGATGGATTCATTGAGAAGTGGCCGAAACCCGCAGTGAGGGCAAACAGGAGTGGAATCAAGATTCTGTTCGGTCAAAGCAAAGCAGCTTTTGAGTCCGGCAAGCCGGTTCTGGAAGTCGCCAAGCTGCTGACGCGGCATAAGGTCAATAACCGACAGCTTGTTCAGGGTTTGAATGCGGGAGTCATTGAGCAGGTTAGCTTTGCGCTTGTCGTCATTGACACCAAGACGGGCTTTGGTGTGCATCGCGATGTAGGCGTTACTGTACTCCTTTTTAAGCTGTAACAGCTTTGCCGTGATACCTTGAGCCTGAGAGGAAAGGAGAGTAACATCAGCCTCTCTGAGTGAATCAAGAATATCCTGCTTTGTGCTCTTCAAGCGTTTTACCCAGTCATGATCGGTAGAAAGCACTGATTCGGCGGTTGAGAGCCATGATGCAACAGGGCTGAGCGTCATGACAAAATCACGCAAAAGATCAATATCGCCAAGAAGTTGGATCGTATTGTCATAAGCCGATACCTCTTGCGGGCTGTACCGGAAATTTTTCAATTTGCCCGGTGTGGTGTAGACCTGAAGCGATTCAAAAAAACCCTTTGCTTTGTCAAGAACCGTAATCGGATCTGTAATGCCTGCCATCGTCATGCAATCAAAACCCCAAAAAGAGAGCCCGGAATTAATTGTTTGACGGGCCATCACAAGGCGATTGACTGTTTTTTCAATTGCTTGTTGAAGAGTTCGTACCGGTTCTTCATTGTTTTGTGTAACCAGTTGAGCCATG
>CAIXCO010000062.1 GCA_903917955.1 uncultured Chlorobiaceae bacterium
AATTCCCTTCTGCGGCCCGTAGCGCACATTTTCGCGCAAGGTGCGGATGTCATCAACACTGTTGTTGGATGCGGCATCAAACTCCGCAATATTCATGCTGGTACCGGCATCAAAGTCGCGACAGCTTTCGCACTCTCCGCAGGGTTCGGTAACCTGCTGGAGGTAGTCGGCATCCTCCATCATCTTCTGGCAGTTCAGCGCCTTGGCAAAAACCCTTGCAGCCGTTGTTTTGCCAACGCCGCGCAGTCCCGAAAAAATATACCCATGCCCTACACGGCCCATGCGAAGTGAATTCTGAATGGTCCGGGTAACATGTTCCTGTGCGGTAATGTCGGCAAATTTTGCCGGTCTGTACTTCCTCGCTATAACCTGATAACTCATTCTTCTGGCTGATTAATATCCTCTAACAAGGGGGCAAGGGGCTGCTTCATGCTGCTTTTGAGGCAATCGAGAACTCCCCTGCTGATAGTTTCTAAATGTACGCTATTACCTCCTGAAATCAAGGCACCGTTTTCATCGCTCCAGAACCCGGACGGAAGAAGAGCATAAAGATCATACAAGGTAAGGGTATAAAGATCACCGCTGACGGCAAGGGAACCATCTGCCGTTAAATGAACAAGATCGTTGAGCAGCAGAATATCAACAATTTTTCTTAACCCGGAAGGAGTAAGGCCGTGCACAACCTTCAAAATCTTCTTCATGTTCATGGCATTGCCGCTCTTCTGGCCACTCCAGATATGAGCAAGAACCGAAAGAATCTCGGGCACTCCACGCAAAGGGTTGAAGGGCTCGACGACCGCACCTTCAGGTTTCAGGGCACCGAGACAGAAAACAAATTCAGCACCGGTCAGTACCACAATCCAGCCAAGATAGATCCAGAAAAAAAGCATCGGGATAACCGACAGAGCACCATAAATATGCTGAAACGTCGCAATATGGGTGATGTAAAAGACAAACCATCGCTTTGAAAGTTCAAACAGAACTGCGGCAAGCAGTGCACCGGAAAAGGCATGAACAAAGCGCACCCGACGGTTTGGAACAAGCATATAGAGCAAAAAAAAGGCAACAATCGAGTTAATAACGGGAAAAAAGGAGAGGAGACTGGGTTTCATTTCAAGCAAAGGGCCCGCAGTAAAGATGGTATACCAGACATAAGAGCTTGCGGCAAGACTGCTTCCGATAAGCACTGGCCCAAGCGTCAGTACCGTCCAGTAAAGGGTAAAGCCCTGCAGGGCCTTGCGGGGAGAATGAACCTCCCATATCTCATTAAGCGTATGATCGACCGTTGAGATAAGAAAAAGTGCGATAATGAAAAGAAAGACACCTCCAAGAATCGGTACACTGGAGGTCTTTCCGATAAAATCTATCAGATAGGTATTGAGCAACATTCCTGCACCCGGCATGAAATTCTGGACGAGAAAATCCTCAATCGAGTGTTTGAATGGTGCAAAGACCACAAAAACATTGAGGATTGAGAGGATGATGGCAAGAATCGGCACAATCGAAAGGAGTGTCTGAAAAGCGAGAGAGCCAGCGCCGAGAAAAATTTTGTCGTGAATAAAATTTTTCCAGAAAAAGGGGGCAAAAGCGCGCAAATAACTTGAAGCCTCAGCAGGGAGGGTCAATTTCGCTCTTCTCACTCTCCATTTCATCTCCACTCCCTTTTGTTCCCAAGCCACTTTGTGCTGTAAGGTAACGCTTTAAATGCAATATTTATTCACCATTCAATGCGGTACCGCCTGCCGAGCGAACTCTGGTCATCAGCAACAGACCGATCATAAAAAAGAGCAACAATGAGGCAAGCGCCACCTTCTGACTTCCGGCCTGCGCCGATACCAGCCCGAAGACAAGCGGGCCAACCACAGCCGAAGCCTTGCCAAAGGTGCCGTCATAGAAACCAAAAAACTCGGTAACATGTTCCTTGGGTGTCAAACGGGTCATCATGGATCT
>CAIXCO010000063.1 GCA_903917955.1 uncultured Chlorobiaceae bacterium
ATTGCCATCAACTCTTTGAACGGTAATGCCCAGAAGGCAACGCACAGTTCCTGTTCATCAGTTGCACTGTTTGCCCCAACTCTGAATACTTGACATCTCCCTGCCAATGAGCCAGCATATTCTCCGTGCGGGTCGATCATGAGCACCCGTGCACTGGGAAATTTTTTGTCGGCAATTGCTTTGATGACAATGCTGACGGCGTTCGATTTACCACTGCCGGTGGCGCCAAGAATAGCGCAATGCCTGGAGATGAGTTTATCCATGTCAAGTTGCGCGGCAAGCCCTTCCGAGGCGCTTTGATTGCCGATGACAATCGACGATTGTTCGTTGTACCCTCCGTAGACGATGCGGAGGTCTTCATTGGTCACGAGATGTACCTGATCTCCCGAGGTGGGTGATTGGAGCACACCTCTCTCGAAAAATGATCCGATCTGCTCGCCGACCAATATCATGCGCAACCTGAACCGCAGGTGAAGAGAACAGCATCGTCCTGCTGAAGGAAGGCACAAAGCCGGTCGATGAGGCCGACATAAGGCTGCTTTTTAGTGGTGCTATATTTCAGGTGCGATGGGTAAATCAAAATTGATTCTGCGGTTGCACTTCTGTCGCGAATAACGGCTTGGTCTCTCTCGCGATACGTCCATCCCAGTGAACCGTGCATTTTCCAGAGTTTTACCAGTTGAGGCCATATCCGTTGCTGACTCAAGTGGTCAGAGACTCAGGTAAGCCCTATGGCTCATTTTGTATACTTGTTGTTATATTTTAAAAATACAGCATTGTAGGCCAAAGCGGCATTTGTACCTGACTTTTCAGTAAGTTGAATTGGCCTTTGACCATATCATGTTGCTCTATGATTATAATATTTTAATGAATAGTAAGTGTTCATAATTTTATTAAATTATTGATGGACATTTCATTTGAAAGAAAAGATCTGA
This sequence comes from uncultured Chlorobiaceae bacterium, assembly GCA_903917955.1. Taxonomy (GTDB): domain Bacteria; phylum Bacteroidota; class Chlorobiia; order Chlorobiales; family Chlorobiaceae; genus Chlorobium. Next base: position 936 of record CAIXCO010000063.1, read on the forward strand.
GGAAATACGCAAATGATGATCGTTTGGCAGTGCGCAAGCTTGGGTCGAGAAGAGCTGAGTTATTCAAGCAACGGCTCGATGACTTGAGAGCAGCAGAAACTCTTGAAGATGTCCGCAACCTGCCAGGTCACTACCATGAAATGAGAGAAAATCGTAAAGGCCAATGGGCATGTGATTTGGACCAACCGTACAGGATGATTTTCGTCCCTCAAGAGAACCCGATTCCTGCGAACAAGGATGCGCAATACATTTGGCTTGAAATTAAGGGTGTAGAAATTGTTGAAATCGTGAACTATCACAAAGAAGGCTGAATATGACGAAGCGTAATGAATATATCCCACAAACGGTTAGCCACCCTGGGCTTACCTTGCGGGAAAAGCTGGTAGAACTGGGTATGAGCCAGAAAGAGTTTGCCGTGCGTACCGGTAAACCAGAACAGACCATTGTTAAAGTTATCAATGGAGAGAGCTCCCTTACTCCCGGTATGGCGGTGCAGTTTGAATCAGTACTTGGAATCCCTGCGAATTTCTGGTTGAACCGCCAGCAGAACTACGATGAGGCGCTTGCTCGAGAAAAGCGAAGAGAACTCTTGGCCTTGGCGCGAACATGGGCCTCGTCGTTTCCCTACGCTCAGATGGTAAAACGTGGCTGGTTGCCCAAAAAAAAGAGCTGGGAGGAAAAAGCAGAGGCAGTGTTATGTTTTTTTGCTATGTCTGGCCCGAAGGCTTGGGAAGAATATTACTTGACTCAAAAACTGAAGGTTAGCTTTCGGATCTCTTTAGCCCATTTTAGCGAGCCTTACGCCATTTCTGCCTGGTTGCGCCAAGGTGAACTCAGTGCCATGGAGCTTGACGCACCTTCTTTCAGTGAAAAAACATTTAAAACAAATCTTGAAAGCATTAAAAAAGTCATGGCCGAGCATCCTGACGATTTTTTCCCGCTTCTTCAGCAGTTATGTTTAGAGGCAGGGGTAAAGGTTGTTTACACACCGTGCCTGCCAAAAGCTCCGATTCACGGTTCAACCCGATGGTTGCACGACAACACCCCATTGATTCAACTGTCAGCACGTTATAAACAGAACGACCGTTTCTGGTTTACCTTTTTTCATGAAGCTGGTCATATTCTTCTCCACGGAAAAAAATATATCTCATTGGAAGACGATTGTTTTGAGGCGGAGGACAAAGTTAAAGAGGCAGAAGCTGATGCTTTTGCGGAGAGGTGGACTTTTTCGGAAGAGGAGGAACGTGCAGTCATTGAGTCTGGTGCATTGACGGAAAGCGCTATCATCGATTTTGCTCAAAAATTCGGCACTCATCCAGCCATGATTATAGGACGATTCCATCATAAAAAGTTGCTCCCTTACCATATTGGCCGTCAGTTTATTCAGCCGGTTTATTTTGACTGACAGTTTCAACTTGACCATTTCAATAATTGAATTATGGAACAAATAATTGAAGCCATACTCAGTGCGATTAAATTTTTATACTATCGTTATCAAAATCAGAAAGCCGCAAGTGATTTAAAGCCATATTTTAATTATCTGGATGTAAAGGCAAAACGCGATTTATTTGTTGAAAGTAAGTTGCAGTATGATTCTCCAACACGGGAGGAGGAGCCTGGGTACAGGAGTAATATTCCTAACAAGAAACCGTTAATTCCTTTCTTTATCAAAACCGCCTTTAATGAAAAAAAAGTGAGTGACAAGTTTTATCTTGTTCTTGCTGATTCAGGAATGGGAAAGACCACGTTCCTTATTAATTTATTTATTCGCTATAATTCATTTTCCAACTTTAATCGACACTATAATATCAAGCTGTTTCCTTTTGGGTACAATGGTGATATTCTTGAAAAAATAAAAGAGATACCAAAAGAGGAGATAAGCAAGACTATATTGTTGCTTGATGCTTTTGATGAATATAGCAAAATACTTCCTCCAGTTACACCTGATGGCCATACCGACGATGAACGATTTTGTAAAGTACTGGATGAAGTTGTTAAAGCTGTGCAGGATTTTCGTGAAGTGGTGATTACGAGTCGTACGCAATATTTACCTCGTCAGGAAGACAAAGATTATAAATTACAAATCCCAAGTTTCGATGAAAACGGGTTTCATAAACTTGTGAAATTATATCTTTCACCTTTTGATGACAAGGAAATTCGTTCTTATTTGAATAAAAAATATGGGGTTTTAAAGTTTTGGAATAAAAAGAAAAAGCAGAAAGCATTTGAAATTATTCACAATTCTCAAAAACTGATGGTTCGTCCCATGTTGCTTTATTATATTGACTTCCTCATTGAGGATAATCAACAATATTCAAATACCTATCAGATCTATGACGCGCTTGTTAATAAATGGATTGAACGCGAAGTAAATAAACGGAAGCCTTATGATAATGAACGAGAAAAATTCGCACAAGATCTTTGGAGTTATTCAGAAAAGGTTGCTCTGAAGATTTATGAAAAACGAAAAGAGATCACAAATTTTCAGTTGCCAAAAGTTGATGCCATTACTATTGATGTTAAACTCAAACAGTACCAGATGACAGGTCAGTCACTGCTTACGCGCGACTTTTACAATAACTGGAAATTTGCTCATAGATCCATTCTTGAATTTTTTCTTGCTAAAAAAATTGTTGACACGATTCATTCAAAAAATTATGATTTCGCTCTGTCATTTGAATTTGCCGGTATGGATATGGCTCGACAATTCTGTTTTGAGAAACTGGATCCTCATATTTTTGCTCTTATTGGGAAATATGTACGGGTAAAGGGTGGTGATTTTTTGATGGGCAGCCCGGATGACGAAGTTGACAGGTTTTCGAATGAAACACAACATGAGGTGAGAGTAAGTACCTTTTATCTCTGCAAATATGCCGTTACGGTTGCTGATTTTCATAAATTTATAGCGGATTCTGGCTATCTGACCGATGCGGAGCGCGGTGGCGGAAGCTATTTATGGGATGGAAAAAGCTTGACACTGAGAGCCGGGGTAAACTGGCGTCATAGTATTGTGGGTAATGAACGGGAGGTTGGTGAGTATAATCATCCTGTACTACACGTCAGTTGGAACGATGCCGTCGCTTATTGCCACTGGTTGTCGGAGAAAACAGGCAAGAGTTTCCGGTTGCCGAGTGAGGCTGAGTGGGAGTATGCCTGTCGGGCAGGTGAGCCGAAACCGTTTTCTACCGGTGATAATCTGACAACGGCACAGGCGAACTATCACGGAGATGCTCCTTATAACAACAACGAAAAAGGGGTTTTCAGATACAATACCGTACCTGTTTACTATTTTAAGCCTAATGGGTGGGGTTTGTATAATATGCATGGCAATGTGTTGGAGTGGTGCCGCGACTGGTATGGTGAGAACTATTATGATGAATGTGAGGCAAAAGGTATGGTAGAGAATCCACAAGGTATCGAAAATGGTTCGTACCGTGTGATTCGTGGCGGGAGCTGGCGCAGCGGTGCCGAGATTTGTCGGTCGGCTGATCGGGGCAGCGGCACCCCCGGCCTCCGGTACTTCAACGTTGGCTTCCGCCTGGTTTTCGTCCCGTAGTCAGTTGGTAGCTCATTCCGGCTTTGTTTTTGAGCGAGAGGACAGTTACAAAAATTGTGGAGAACGGCTGTGAGGGACGAACTGCCGTGCACCACAATTTGGCGGTAACCACCGACTACAGAAACGGTCGCCGAAGGCGGCCCGACGATATTTTTGAAAAAAGAGTTGCCACCCATCTTGGCCCCGAGTCATGCCGCGATATTCAGCAATGGTATGTGGATGCGTTGACAGGGAGAATCGCATCCTCTTGAACAGCGAATGATAAGAATGGCTACCCGAAGCTAAATGATTAGAATTGGATGGCTTGTTTCATTGAAGCGAAAAAACGAAAGAGTAGTATCGTAACCAATAGGAAGATCCGTTACTGTGAATCGCAAAACAAAGAAAAAGTATGAGCGAATTATTATCTCAGCAGTTATGCCTCTCTGATATTCATTCTGATCCGTCCGAAACACAAAAAGAGACCAAAAACGCTTTGGATCAACTATTCAGCCTGACCATACAATATCGGTCAAGCCAAGCCTATCTTGATTTGCTAACGTTTATATCGAAGTTTAAATTTTACTCTCCGTTCAATGCATTCCTTATCCATACCCAAAAAAGAGGGGCTGCATACGTGGCAACACCTCAACGCTGGCTGAATGATTATGGCCGGAGCATAAAATCTGAAGCCCAGCCGATTGTGATTCTGCAGCCAATGGGGCCTGTTATGTTTGTCTTTGATGTGAGTGAGACGGAAGAGATTCCGAGTGCCAAAAATATAAAACCGTTGCCACCTGAAATTGGTAAACCTTTTGAGGTTCAGGCAGGGATGTTGAAAGGCAATCAGCTTGAGCTGGTTATTGAAAATGCTAAACGGGATGGCGTCAGGATCACAATGACTAATGACGGCTCGCAATCTGCGGGACTGATTCGTTGGGCTCGTATCAATCAACCTGTCGGTTCCCAGGATGTTTTATCTGGCTATCAAAAAAACAGAAAACCGCTATTTGCTCCTTTTACAGTAAAATATGAGATGTTCGTCAACGCAAACGGTCAAAGCCCTGGGGCTCAGTATGCCACCATAGCGCATGAACTTGCCCACCTCTATTGCGGCCATCTTGGAACACCGGATATCAAACTTTGGCCTGATCGACAGCGACTCAATCACGTAACAGAAGAGTTTGAGGCCGAATCGGTCTCGTTTATGGTTTGCCAGCGTCAGGGTATTCAGACCACATCACCGGAATACCTGTCACAGTTTGTTAAAGATCATGCAGACATACCCACCATCAGCATGGAATCTGTGATGAAAGCTGCTGGGCTTATTGAAAGCATGAGTAGCCAGCGATTGAAATTGAGAAAAGAGAAAAGATAGAGTATGAACTTAAAATTAATTGGAATCGGTATCTGGATGCCCTTTATACATGGTTCAGGCAGGATTTTATTGACAGTAAACCGGTTTTTCAAGGCCGACGGCTTGGCTTGAAGCGTTACCCGCTGAGCCTTGGCAAGGAAGCCACGTTTTGGCATATAATCTCGGAGGGAAAAAACGAAGATGATCGACTTCCCGATTTCAGAAGGTGCGAGCGTATTCGCTGGCCGAAGCAGGTAATTGAGCATGATACTGATCCGGCCATAAAGGTTTGGCGAAATCAGCGCGGACGCGAGGAAAGAATTTGAGCAAAGGAAATTACAGAAGGAATATGAAGAATATCAGCGGAAAAAGAGCTGAAAATGCTGAAGCCGCCCCGAAGGACGGCCTCGTTACTCCTTCCACACATGGTGGATGAGCTGCCTTAATATCGTTCATTACAGACAAAAAGTCAAGGGGGAACGATCAGGAAAGAAAAATATAGTTATGGTTTCTCACTTTCTCCAACATCAAAATTGTTTTTCATCCTGTCAACTCTAAACAAGATGATGAGAATTGGACGGTTTTTTTATTAAAAAAAGAGATTATAACCGGATGGAGATGAAAAGATGAGCAAGAAAAAAGAGGTCTCTGTTGTTCGCTCCTCGGCTGCTGAATATCTGACCTTTGTTGCGGCTGGCGGCAATTCAGAGGCAAGTGTGGAAATGCGCTATGAGGACGAGAATATCTGGCTGACGCAGAAGATGATGGCCACTCTGTATGATGTCTCGGTTTCGGCTGTCAACCAGCACTTGAAACGTATTTTTGCCGATAATGAGCTGGAGCCAGGGGCAACTGTTAAGAAATACTTAATAGTTCAAACTGAGGGTGGTCGGGAAGTTCGGCGTGAAGTGGAGCACTATAATCTTCAGGCGATAATCTCCGTCGGCTTCAAAATTGAAAGCGTGCCGATCACCAGAAAGAAAACATGGGTCTGACCAGTTGGGAGGGGGCTCCGCAAGGGAAGATCCACAAGTATGATGCCTCCATTGCAAAGAACTATCTGACCGGGTTTGAGCTTGAGCAGATGCAGCGTATCGTTTCTGCCTATCTGGATATGGCGGAACTACATGCCATGCGGCGTATCCCTATGACCATGGCAGACTGGGAAGAACGCTTGGGCGGTTTTTTGAAACTTTGGGATCGGGAAATTTTGCAGGATGCAGGCAAGGTGAGCGCAGAAATTGCCAAAGCTCATGCTGAGAGTGAGTTTGAGAAATACCGCATTGTACAGGATCGGCTGTTTGAGAGCGATTTTGATAAAGTGGTAAAACGGATTGAGGCCTCGCGGAAAAAAGGAGAGGAACCTGACAAGTCGTAAGTCGGGAGATATCAGTGTCAGGGAGATGATTGAACACCGGGGTGATATCCATCATATTTTTCCTCGGCAGTATTTTAAGGAACATGGTTTCAGCCAGAGCCAGTATAATCAGGTAGCGAACTATGTCTATGTTCAGCAGGAGATTAACATCAAAGTAGGGAAGCGCTCTCCGGCAGACTCTATCGGTCAAATCCGTGAGCAATGTCAAAGCGGGAAGCTTGCTTTTGGCGGTATTGATACTCTTCCGGATTTTGAAGCAAACCTTGAGGCCAACTGCATCCCCGGTAATATTTATGAGATGACGTTAGAGGATTACGAGGATTTTCTTGGGGCTCGCCGAATATTGATGGCAAAGAAAATCAAAAGCTTTTATCAAAATCTATAACGAAATAACCCGGTTGCCATGAAAGTTGGCTTTAGAATTCCTTCGCTCAAAAAGCGCATTGCTGCCCGCACATCGTGGAAACGGTATGCACGCCAATCTCTGGGCTTCAAGGCTCCACGCGGTTATGGCTGGATAACCAATCCCAAGAAGGCGCTTTACAACCGGGTTTATTATCGAACGACACGGGGTTGTTCTGTTGTGCTTGTTGTTGTGTTGTCAGTTGCGGGCGCGTTGGGTTGCGGTGTCGCCTGGGCTGTGAAATATGCAGTACGCTGAAAATTATACCTGCGAAGTACCGTAATAAGAGATATTGAAAACCATCAAAAGGAATTTAGTAATGGGTCAGAATCTTGGGAATCTGAAGCATCAGAATATGTCAGTTGGAGTAAACAAAAGCCGGGAAGATCCGGTTGCCAGGGCACGGCGTAACAAGCGGGAGGGGGTGTAAGCATGGCAACTCCTGTGTTATTTTCATTGTCGTTCGAGCAACTGGTTGCTGCTATCGGGCAGGTTCATGCTGAACTGGCGGCACAAGCTTCCCGGGCGGTCAACACGAGCCTGACTCTGCGCAACTGGCTTATCGGTTGCTATATCTCCGAGTACGAGTTGCGGGGAGCCGATCGGGCCCGGTATGGTGACAAAATTATTGAGCTGTTATCTGAACGGTTGATGCAAGCGGGTGTCAGCCGATCAGAAGCACGGGAATTGAGGCGATACCGTAAATTTTATTTGACCTACCCTTCAATTCGGGAGTCGCTGTCTCCCGAATTGAAGAACAAGGTTTTGCCATTCGCGACCACAGTCAACTTTCGGGAGTCACTGTCTCCCGAATCGGGGGTTGCGCCCTATGAACTGTTGAGCAGGATTTCGTTCAGTCATATTGCTGAACTGCTGCGATGTGAGGATGCGACCAAACGCAGCTTTTATGAGGTGGAGTCTATTCAGGGATGCTGGACGGTGCGTGAGCTGAAACGGCAGATTCACAGTCTCTACTATGAACGTTCCGGCCTTTCCCGCGACAAGCAAAAGCTTTCGAGGCTTGCTCACCAGCAGGCAGAGCGGCAAGGCCCTCTCCTTGATATCCGCGATCCCTATCTGTTTGAATTTATCGGGCTGAAATCTAAAGAGGTCATGGGAGAATCGCAGCTCGAAGATCTGCTTATCGACAAGCTTGAAGAGTTTCTTCTTGAACTGGGGCACGGTTTCTGCTTTGAAGCGCGTCAGAAACGCATTTTGATCGGTGATGAGTATTTTTTTGTCGATCTGGTATTTTATCATCGTATTCTGAAATGCCATGTGCTGGTTGAGCTCAAACTTGCCGAGTTCAGTCATGAAAACATTGGCCAGCTCAATACCTATGTGAGCTGGTACAGAAAGTGCATGATGCGTGAGGATGACAATCCTCCCATAGGAATTCTTTTGTGTACTCATAAGAACCACTCTCTGGTTGAATTTGCTTTGGCAGGAATTGATAATCAGCTTTTTGTCTCGAAGTATCTGCTGGAGCTGCCAAAGAAAGAGGAGATGCAGCGTTTCATTGAGGAGCAACTGGCAGCGGGAGATAGTGGCAATGCAGGTCACAAGCGAACGACAGGGATCGAACCTTCAGATGACGAGGGAAGTAACTGACGGTCTGCTCACGAAATGGAAAAAATTACAATCTGTCACAGTTTGTGAAAGATCATGCAGACATACCCACCATCAGCATGGAATCAGTAATGAAAGCCGCCGGGGCTTATTGAAAAGCATGAGTTGTCAAAAAATGAAAATCAGAAAGCCTGCTCTGGCGCCTCAAAAGTAAGGGGATTGCAGATCGTTGATGGCCCAGAAGATCAAAAAATATTATCAAGGATTGTGATGAATTTAACAAAGCTTGCAGAGGATCTCCATGCCAAAGAGTCGGTTGATAAATCCGACTTTCAGCGAACCGCTCGTATTCTTCAGTCAATCTGGCGAGAAGAGCAGGGGTTTTCATGCCAGGAGTACGCTGATAAGAAAGGCAAAGCGCACCTTCGAGGCTCTCGGTTACCAATGCCTTGGGCTGAGGATTCTCTTTCAAATTTTATTACTGACGGGGTTCGACAGGTTGTGCAAAAGGAAGTTTGCAATCAGGAATCCAGTAAAGGAAAACTCTTTGGTAAACCACGTATTTTCGACAATCTGCTATCGAGCCAGCCGCTTTGTTTTAATCTTTTTGCTGAGCTGAAAAGAGATATCCCCTTGGCTACCGATCTTGTTAAAGAATTGACATCAGGCCGTTTCCGCCAAGTGAATACTATAGAGTTTGAGTTTTCACCAGGTCGCAGAGACACCCGATACCTTGGAGATCGATCGGCGTTTGACCTCTTTATCGACTGTGAAACATCAACAGGTGGTCGTGGATTCATAGGGATTGAGGTAAAATACCATGAGAATCTCATTGGCCCGGCAGGGAAAGATGGTGAACGGAGGCAAAATGTTCGTTACGATCAAGTTGCGGATAAGATGCATTGCTTTTCAGCACGCACCAGAGATGCGCTCAAGTTATCACCGCTTGAACAAATATGGCGAGATCATTTGCTTGCAGGGGCTATGTGTGACACAGATCACTATGAGGACGCTCTTTTTGTGATGTTATATCCAAAAGATAACCACCATGTGAAAGGTGCGGTAACCGATTATCGCAATTGCCTTTCAAATGATAGCTCATTCGCCGAATGGACAATCGAAGATGTCTGTTCCTGTCTCAAAAAATATTCAACAGCAGGGTGGATTGATTTCTTCGTTGACCGCTATCTTGCTTTTGAAAAGGTAAAGGCTCGTTTATAATATAAAATTTGCACTTATGGATGTTGAGACCACGAAAGAAAGGCTGTTGCAGCTTGAAAAAGAGATAAAGTCACTTTCTTTGAAAAAGGCCATCGAATTTCATCAGCAAAGAGTTGTTAAAAAAGATATGGCACTGAAAAGCGCCAATGGAACGCTTTGGATTGTTCCCAATCAAAGCAGTTATGACATCTGTTTATCCGGGCAGTCACTTGTTGCTGAAATGACCCCATTCATGACGAAACTATGTGGGAGTGACTGTACAAGCTATAAGCAAACAAAACCAAAACCTCATATCCCTTATTGGCGCGTTGAAGATTTCCAGAGAGTGAAAACAGCCGTTTATCGGTTTGCTGGTGTGGGACTCAAATAACACCACATTGTACTACCTGCAAATTATTTGAATACCTGAATCATGATTATGAGAAATGAACTGTTGATCACATTAAAAAAGAGATTATAACCGAATGGAGATGAAAAGATGAGCAAGAAAAAAGAGGTCTCTGTTGTTCGCTCCTCGGCTGCTGAATATCTGATCTTTGTTGCTGCTGGCGGTAATTCAGAGGCCAGTGTGGAAATGCGCTATGAGGACGAGAATATCTGGCTGACGCAGAAGATGATGGCCACTCTGTATGATGTTTCGGTTTCGTTTAAAACTTTGGGATCGGGAAATTTTGCAGGATGCAGGCAAGGTGAGCGCAGAAATTGCCAAAGCTCATGCTGAGAGTGAGTTTGAGAAATACCGCATTGTACAAGATCGGTTGTTTGAAAGCGATTTCGACAAAGTGGTGAAATGGATTGAAGACTCGCAAAAAAAAGGAGAGGAACCTGACAAGTCGTAAGTCGCGAGACATCAGCGTGAAGGAGATGATTGAGCACCGGGGGGATATCCATCATATTTTCCCCCGGCAGTATTTGAAAGAGAATGGTTTCAGCCAGAGCCAGTACAATCAGGTGGCGAACTATGTCTATGTCCAGCAGGAGATTAACATCAAGGTAGGGAAGCGCTCTCCGGCGGACTATATCGGTCAAATCCGTGAGCAATGTCAAAGCGGGAAGCTCGCCTTTGGCGGTATTGATACTCTTCCAGATTTCGAAGCAAACCTTGAGGCTAACTGCATTCCCGATACAATTTATCAGATGACGTTAAAAGATTACGATGAATTTTTGGGGGTTCGCCGAATATTGATGGCACAGAAAATCAAATGCTTTTATCAAAATCTATAACGAAATAACCCGGTTGCCATGAAAGTTGGCTTTAGAATACCGTCGCTTAAAAAGCGCATTGCTGCCCGAACTTCGTGGAAGCGGTACGTCCGCCAGTCACTGGGCTTCAAGGCTCCTCGCGGTTACGGCTGGATAACCAATCCCAAGAAGGCGCTGTACAATCGGGTTTATTATCGAACAACTCGGGGTTGTTTTGTTGTGCTTGTTGTTTTGTTGTCATTTGCGGGCGCGTTGGGTTGCGGTGTCGCCTGGGCGGTGAATATTCGGTGATATCCAAACATTCAAATTATCCAGTGCGGCGGGAGCTGCCTGATTTTCATTCGAATCGTTTTCGGAGCTCTGTTTTAGCCTCCCGCCAGAGCCTGTCGTGAATCTCAGTTCTTGTTAAGGCACATCTGATTTTTTGAAAACAGCTTCCAGAGTCGGAGCCGTGAGAATCGCTTTACCCCAAGCTTCAAGCTCCTTTGCTTTGGCGCACTTTAGGCGCTCCGAAGCCCACTCGGGCAACAGGCAAAAGCGGCACTCAAGCTGACTTTTCAGTAAGGTGTATTGCCCCCTGATCATGCCAATTCGTTCTACACTCGTAATGTATTCCATGTTTTCATTCTCTTCAATTGTTTCAAGTTCTTGCCAGACCTTGCTGTTCAACCATTCGGGCAGTTGCATCAACCAGTCTAAAATCCACTTCTCGTCACCATTCAACACATTCACCCTGACCAACTTGTCAACAAAAAGCTTACCCAACTCGGCATCCTGAACGACGGCTCGCAGCTCCTGATCCAGAAAAACATGCTCCTTTGCCCAATCTATTTCAGCATGAACCAGCGGGAAGTAGAATTCCATAAACTCTTGAAGGTAGTTCTCAACGGCCCTTTTCCACGGGCTGTCATACTGATCGTTTGGGGTATCCATAGGTTGTGTTGTGTTCCGGCAATATTTATTGAACAGAGAATGTACGCGCAACGATGTGTCATGATCAATTTAAAACACTCTAATAATATCAACAATCTCCCTTAATGCAAAATAATTCAGGTATTTTACGCATTCGGCTTCATTGCCAAGATGCCGTTCTGAGTTATGTGGAACTGTCTCAATACCGTAACGACCTGTTCTATAGTTGTTCCAGACTCAAGTGGACAAAGGGGGGCTCAGGCAAGCTCTATGGCTCATTTTGTATGCTTGTTGTTATATTTCGGTGTAGCTTGCCGGGATTTACTGAAAAGGAGTGAAACGCCATGTCAAAAGCAGGAAGTAAACTTATCAAATCCGCGAACCAGGCCCTTGCCTATGCGCGTGGTGAAATCAGCGAAGGATTTATTGCTCATGTCCCGGAAGATGTGGACGTCAAATCCATCCGCCTTGGCTTGGGGTTGACGCAACCGGAATTTTCTTTGCGGTTTGGTTTCGATGTTCGAGCGCTTCAAGATTGGGAACAGAAACGCCGACAGCCTGAACGAGCGGCACGGGTTCTTTTAACAGTCATTGCTCATGAAC